>CAZEVV010000063.1:11199-13802 GCA_964515675.1 uncultured Paludibacter sp.
CATAGCGAAGGTTTGTGTGTGGTGGTAGCCCCCCAGCCCCCTAAAGGGGGAGTAAGAGAGGGCGTACAGGTTTAAGTTTAATTTTAGTGATTAATAAAGTGACTAATAATAAGAGATTTAAGAAAGAGTAATTACAAACAATATAGAATATCGCTCAAAGGTTTATTTCTTGCAATTTCCCTCTCCTTCGGAGAGGGTCAGGGAGAGGTGTTTCCTTCGGAGAGGGCCAGGGAGAGGTGGAGAGGGTCAGGGAGAGGTATATGAAAACAAAAACACACATATTAAACAACATATCGGCCAACAAAAAAATGTTGGCTGTTTTGCTCGATCCCGACAAGTGTAGGCATACCGAATGTGTCGCATTGTTGGCACTGATGGAGCAATACCCGCCCGATTTTATTTTTGTGGGTGGGAGCAGGGTGAGTCATTCGGTGGAGCAATTTGTTGCACAATTAAAAGCCACAACTAATTTGCCTGTGGTTCTTTTTCCGGGCGATGTGTCGCAATTTACGCCCAAAGCCGATGCTTTGTTGTATCTTTCGTTACTTTCGGGGCGCAATGCCGAGTACCTTATTGGGCAACATGTGCGTTCGTCAATCGAAATTAAGGCATCGGGCATCGAATGCATCCCCACGGCTTATTTGCTGATTGATGGTGCCAAAACCAGTGCTGTTGAGTATGTAAGCAATACGCGCCCTATACCGTCCGACGAGCACGATTTGATTGTTGCAACAGCGTTGGCCGGCGAATTGTTGGGCATGCAAATGCTTTATCTCGAAGCGGGTAGTGGTGCCAACAAAACCGTTCCGCTCGAGGTGGTTACTGCTGTTAGTCAGGCAATTGGTTTGCCTTTAATTGTAGGTGGCGGTATAAAAACTCCCGAAAAATTAGACGAAATCTTCCACGCCGGTGCCAACATTGCTGTGGTGGGCAATATTCTCGAAACCCAAGCACATTTACTGCAATCGTTTATTGCTGTGCGCAACAAACACAATTTGTGTAATGATTAATACCCGAAATTTTTATTAAAAGTGAAACAGTAAACACGAAGTTATAAAAACCAATTAAACTTACATGTTGTTAAATGCTTTTTGCTAATTTATGAAATAATGATTTAGGCATAAATATCTCATTTTCTGCTAATCCCATTCTTTGTTGCTGTGCGTGACGATTATGTTTCAATATTCTCAACACTAATTTCAATCGATCCAAATTCAATCATGGCATTGAAAAGCCGAATGCTTTTATAAGCTTTCAAATCTTTGGCTTCAATCGCTCGCTCAATAATGCTATGTGATAGCAAAAGTGCTTTTCGTTGCACACCATGCAGCAAAGGCTTGCTTGGCGTGTGCCAATTTTTCCCATCAAACAAAGCAATATTGCAGTACGAAGTGTCAGTTAATAAGCCATTTACCTCTATGAGGACATCGTCGCATGAGCCACGTTGCGCAAATGCATTGTTGTAGGCCGAGCGGTCGGCTGTTTTGTATTTTCTATGTTCGATATTGGCCGATATGAGTTTTAAGCTTTGAATATTGCGTCGGATGTAGGGTTCGAATTGCAAAGTGTAGCTATTATTTGTTGTGCCATAAAGCAAGCGTGCTTTGTACACACCATTTAATGGAACATGGCTCTCGCTCAAAATTTTTGAAAGTTGAAGCGGTTCCATTGTTGGGAAAATTTCCGCATATGCATTGTCGATGCGTTGCTGATGCAGTTCGACATGTTTAAAAATGCCATCGGACAATTGTATCGTTTCAAGACATTGGTACATATACTTTTTGTATTAATTCGTTGTATTCTAATTCGACATTGCTTTGCGCTGTAATGCCGCCACCACTTTTAAAAGTGAGCTCGCCATTGTTTTGTTCAATAAAACGAATCATTACAGCACTGTCGAGGTTTGTGCCATCAAAATATCCACAAATACCTGTGTAAAATCCACGTTCGTATGTTTCGGCATTTTCAATTATCCACATGGTTTTTTGCTTTGGGGCACCGCTTATCGACCCTGCCGGCAGTAGCGCAAAAATTATATCACCTAGTTTTGAGTGAAAATCCTTAGCTAATTCGCCACAAATTTCGGAACTAACTTGCAGCAAAGTACCTTTGTTGGTGGCAATTTTATCGATATACCTATAACGTTTTACCGTTACATTTTCGGCCACAATGCTTAAGTCGTTGCGTATGAGGTCCACAATGGTGGCGTGTTCGGCACTTTCTTTTTTGTCACACAATATATGTTCGGCAGCATTGGGCAGGTTGGCATCTATCGTACCTTTCATTGGGAACGAAGCAATTTTCCGTCCTTCAATTTTTACGAAAGTTTCGGGCGATAGTGTTAAAAATTCGGCCTGTTGCTCGTTCCGAAACCAAAGCTTGTACTTGGCCGAGCTCATGTTGTATATATCGCTTAAACTTGCATTGCTCAGTACTTTGGTGGGTTGCGTTAAATTGCACAAGAATGAATTTCCCAGACATATTTGATTTTTTACTAAAGCTATTTTTTCTTTGTAACGTTCAAAACTTATGGGTTCAATTTTCCAATCAATTTTTTGGTTCTGTGATGTGGCCTTAGCATTGCTAAAATCGAATCGAATATA
>CAZEVV010000064.1:0-13695 GCA_964515675.1 uncultured Paludibacter sp.
CACTCCCCCTCACCCATTCAACAATTAGATAAACCAAGCTGTTCACAAATTGAAAGTGCTATTTCGTAAACTTATACAGCATTATATTCGTTTTATTTATATTTTTGTGGTTTTAATGCAAAATTGCAAAAATGATAGAAAATAATGATCGAATATATTGTCGAACAGAAAAACACCTTTAGAATGTTACACGTTACATTGAAAAGAATTTTGTTTGCACTACTTTTAGTAGCTGTAAATGTTTTGCATGCAGCTAATCCTTATTATTTTCAGATCGACAAATCGAAACAACTTCCCTCAAACACAATTTTTGATATTACCCAGGATTCGAAAGGCTTTGTATGGCTTACAGGCAACAAGGGCTTGTATCGCTATGATGGTAAGCGATTTAAAAATTTCGCACATAGCAATCAAGGGTCGCGTGCAGGATCGAACATTCAAGAAGATAAATATGGTCGCATATGGTATCAAACTTTCGATGGCGCTATTTACTATACAAATGGCGATACTTTGCGTCGGTTTATTGAAAATGCAATGGTGGGTTATTTAAAATTCGGCATTATCGACAACACAGCATATGTAGTTGAAAAAGATAGCGTTAAACTTTACAACATAAACAATCTTCAACAAGTAAAAGCATATGATTTGGGCACCAATAATGTAGTTGCAAGCATTGTAAGTAAAAATGAGTTTTATGTTTTGTCGGAAACACTATTTGTAATTAACGAAAAGTCGATGCGTAAAATAACACTTCCGCACGACATTATGTATCAACAAATAGGGCCAATGCTTGTAAACACACCCGAAGCATTAGCAATTTACTGGAAATCAAAGAAGCAAGTATATCATTATATCAAAAACGACAAAGTTGAAGCCCGCACATTGCACTATAAAGGTGCATATGTTCAAAATGCCATTTTTACGAATAACGAAAACTGGATTTGCACAACAGCCGGTTTATTCAGATATGATTTCGACAACAATATCTTGCTAACACCTAAGCTCAAAATGGCTGATGTAAATGTGAGTACAGTATTAAAGGACCGATTTGATAATTATTGGGTTGGTTCGTTGCGAAATGGTGTGTATTTTATACCCGATTTCGACAATGCATTTTTCCCCGACAACGATATTCCGAGTAGCATTGCATTTGCAACCGATTTTTTTGTTACTGGCAATGCGCACGAAGCCATTCATAAACAAACATTTACTTCGAACGCTAAAGAATTATTGTTTGCCAATAATAGCAATCACGATATATATTTTCTTTGGGCCGATACTGTTCAACATAAAATTTTTGCCACTTCTGATAGTTTCAGAATGCTTAACTACAAAGGCAAAGTGCTTATGCACAATTCGATGGCATTGAAAAGCATCACACCTATCGACAACGGATTGTATGCCTTTGCCGCAACGGGATTTTGTGGCATTATAGGACATAAAAACAACGAAGCAATGATTGCATTGAATCATTCGACTCAAAATGTAAAAGATTCTGATTACAAAATACACACACTTATCAGCAATATTCGAGGAAAAGCGGTAGCCTTTCATCCCAAAAGCAAAAGGGTGTATTTTGCCGGAAATGTTGGACTTTTTGTTTACGACAACAAACAACTACGAGAAGTAAAGCTTAATGGCAAATCGCTCAAATTAAATCATTTGGCTTATGCCGATAATCAAATTTTCGCCATTTCGTCCAACGGTATATTGTTATCAATCGACGAAAAGGGCGCTATCAGAACAGTTGCATTTCGTGGCATAAGTCCCGATGCATCGGCCAATAGAATAAAAGCCCTTGATGGTCGTCTTTTTCTAATTTCGACCAGCACGATATACGAATATTTTTTCGACACAGGCTTACTCAGACGCATAATTACTGTTCATCCCGATTACGAAATATCCGACTTGGCATTATCCGATAAAAAAATGATTGTTGCTACAACCAAAGGATATATAGTGCTCGATAAAAATTTTCAGCCCCGTAGTTGTCAGTACGATTTGGTAATAAACGAAATATTTGCAAATGAAAGTCCCGTCACATTCGAACAATTAAGCAATTTGAAACATGATCAAAACGACATAAAAATCGACATATCGGTATTGTCGTACGACCCTACAGCGGTAAACTTGCTCTATTATCGCATAAACGGTAACGAATGGAAGCAACAAGAAACTGATAACCAATTTGTTGAATTACGCAATTTAGCACCCGGGAAATACAATGTCGACTTTTTAGTTATCAACGAAAGTGCGCACACACCACGCGCAAGTATTAGTTTTGTAATATTACCTCCATTTTGGCTTCGTTGGTGGTTTATACTTATCGCAATTATCATCATCAGCATTTCGCTGTATCGTTTCGATCGTTGGAAAACAGCCCGCATCAATCGCAAAAGCAGCGAAATTATCGAACGCATCGAACTCGAGAAAACAGCCAATCAATCGCGTCTTCAAGCATTAAAATCGCAAATGAATCCTCATTTCTTCTTCAATGCCCTCAATACAGTACAGTCCTATATTTTGGAAAACGACAAGCGTATGGCACTCAATTTCTTGAATAAATTTTCGGTACTTACACGTAGTATTCTCGAAATGAGCGATCGCGACGACACAACTGTGGCCGAAGAAATTAAAGTACTTCAGCTTTATCTCGATATCGAAAAAGTAAGATTTGGCGACGATTTTGAATATAACATTGAGCACGAAGGCTTTGAACCTGAAATGCTAAAAATCCCAACATTGCTTTTGCAGCCATATGTCGAAAATGCCATGAAACATGGCTTATTGCACAAAGAAGGATTGAAACGATTACGAATAAGTTTTGCATTGACAAACAATTTTATTCGGATAATAATTGATGATAATGGCATTGGCCGACAAAAAAGCATGGAACTTAATAAAATTCGACGCCGCGGTCATGTTTCATTTGCTACTGAGGCAATAAAAAAACGTGTTGAGCTTCTTAATCAAATGAATGGCGAAAAAATAAGTGTCGAATATTTTGACGAAACGAATCAGAATGGGCAATCGGGCGGAACAACAGTTGTATTAAAAATTCCGTTAAAAAGCCAGGTGTAAATCACTGATAATCTGCATATAAAAACGCTCATAAACGAGCTATTACTAATGACAAATGTATAATACAAGCATAAATAAAAATGAGCATATGAAAGCAATAATAATTGACGATGAACAACGAGCACGTGTAAGTTTGAAGCACTTATTAGCCGAATATTGTCCCACTGTTGAATTGGTGGCCGAATGCGAAAACTTACCCGAAGGGGTTAAAGCTATTCGCAAGCATAAACCAAATTTGGTGTTGCTCGATATTGAAATGCCTGGACATAGCGGCCTCGAATTACTCGACTTTTTTAACGAAGATGAGGTCGATTTTTCGGTCGTTTTCACTACAGCTTACAACGAATATGCCATACAAGCATTCAAATTGTCGGCCATCGACTATTTACTGAAGCCTATTGCACCCGATGCACTGACACAAGCCATTGAGCGAGTGGACAAACATTTGATAAAGCTTGAAAGCTATAAAGTGCTGCGCGAAAACATGAACAACACACAATACGATCGGATAGCAGTGCCAAGTGGAAATTCTTTAATTATTATAAAACTCAACGAAATATTGTATGTTAAAGGCGAAGGCTCGTACACCGAATTGGTTTTAAACAACGGCATACGACATACAGTAAGTCGAAATCTCAAAAATTTCGAAGAAATACTTTGTGTTCAACAAAATTTTGCACGAATACATAAATCATATATTGTAAATACCGATTGCATAAAGTCGATGCATCGAGCCGATGGCGGAAGTGTTGAACTTAGCAATGGCAAGCAACTGCCTGTTTCGCCCGACAAATCGGATGCTATATTTGCACGCATTCAAATGATAAAACGATGATTAAATAGCAGTAATACAGCATTTCAATGGTTGAACTTGTTTGCCCAAAATACAATGCAAAATAAAAGGACAATGCGTAAAATACACAATGTCCTTTTTTTTTAAAATCTTGCATTATTATTTTCTAGAAAAATAACTCCGTCCTACAATAATAAAATTATGAACGAGTTGAGAAGCTATTTATTTAACGCTTTTAATATAAGTATCACTTTCTTCAATTTTCTCGAAGCCCATTTTGCGTAAATACTTGCGATGCAATTCGTTGGTTGTTTCGCACATGATTACTTTAACGCCCATTTCGGCAAAAAAATCAGCATTTTGTTTATACACAAAATCGCCTGGCTTTAAGTCGCGAAACTTAGGTATTACAAAATCGAGTTTTACTTTAAGCGCATCATCAATTTTTTCGGCAACAAAAAGTCCAGCAACTTCGGCATTGCGTAAAAGCAAAAAAGCCACCGAATTTTCGGTATTTACAATACTTTTACTTTCGAAATAAGGGAAAAAGTGTTTAATATCTTTACTATAATTATTAGTAAAAAAGCTCAAATAAGGGTCCGAGTGATCGGTTTTTACAATTGCAAACGACTCCTTCATCGAATACATTTTGATGAGATAATAGATATTTGCAAAAACAATGAACAAATTGAGAAAACCTACAGGGAGGGCATGAATGGCAAATCCATAAAAGGCAAAAAAGGCAGCACCAACAAGGTTGAGCCAACGCAATTTTACAATTGAGCTCATAGTGAGCGAAATTGCCACAACAATCGAACTAAAAGTTCCAATCCATTCGAGATAGGGTGTTAAAAAATCCATTTTGTATTAGTTTTAATAAGTGTATAAATAAGAAAATGATGTGTTTATAGGGGCAAAAAACCGGACTGTCAGCTTTTGACAATCCGGTTTTTCGAATTAGTTTAATCTAAATATTAGTTGAAACGCTCTACGTGAATTTGACCTACCACTTTGCGTGTATGCTCAACAAATCCTTCTTTTTCAAGACATTCAACCATTCCGTTCACCATGTTGGGGTTTCCGCAAAGGAAAACGTGTGTATTTTCGGCTGTAGGTTTAAAGCCCCAAAGCTTTTCGATAGCACCTTCGTCCCATATTTCTTGTATAAATTGCGTGCGACCCGACCAAGGTGTAAACTCACGATCAGGGAAAGTAATGGTAGGAATGTATTTGAATTTTGGCGACAAAACTTGCAATAAATTCAATTCCGACGAATAACCCAAATCCCACGAGTTTGATGCACCATGAATAACCACTATATTTCCTTTGCGAGTAAGGGCGTCGGTGCGCAACATACTCATGTAAGGCGCAACACCAGTACCAGTACCAATAAGTACAATGTTTTGATCTTCGGCAATTTGATCGAGCGTAAACATACCCACAAATTTATTGCCCAACCATATTTTGTCACCAATTTTGAGGTCGAACAAGCGTGGTGTTAATGCACCCGAGTGTACAAGTGTGATATAAAACTCAACATAATCCTTCGACAAGTTCGACGAAGCTATCGAATAAGCACGTTTGATGAGCTTATCAGGATCTGGTTCAACAGGCTCTTCGGTTGCTTCGGCACATTTTGTACTTGTAGGTGGCAAACCGATGGCAACAAATTGTCCGGGCTTAAAGTCGGGCAATTCCCAGCCTAGAGGTGCTATACGAAATACCTTCATTATTGGCGATACTTGTACAACTTGCTGTACAATTGCATTTAATTCTTCCATAAATTCTTTTTATATATGTGTTACTTTTTTTATAAAATACTATGTGTGAACTATATTAACTTGAACCTGTTGTATCGGTAAAAATTGCATTTTTAACATTGTTACAATTTCTCGATTTGTGTGCAAAGATACAAATTCTTATAAAACGACAATGCAAAATTCATATTTTTTATGTGGAAAAAATGACTTATATGCATGTAGTCACATAATATTGCCGTAATAATGAGTTTTAGTAAGCAAACTTATGCTAACAGTTATATAAGTTGTGCATTGAAAAAACGCAACAATGAGCAATGATATTACAAATATCAAAAAATAATATTTTTAATGTGTCATAAAAAATAATTCATTGATTTTTTATACTCTAAAAATGGTTTTTTACTATTATTCGAAATAAAACATAAATGATTTTAAATATATGTACCACTTTTGCTTTTAAACTGTTATTCTGAGGTAAAAGTGAAGAAAATTAATTAAAGAAAAATTTCTTTAATTGCATTGTAAATTCAAAATTTATTCGGATATTTGCACTGCTAATTAAAAATAGCGTTTTTAGGCTTAAAAAATGACGAAAAAGCCCTTTTTTTTAAATGAATTTTTGAAAACAAATTGGAGAAGAATAAAAATAATATATTAAAACACAAAACGAAATGAAAGAAATTAAATTTAGCTTGGTGTATCGCGACATGTGGCAATCGTCGGGTAAATACGTACCACGTAAGGACCAATTGGCAAAAGTTGCACCTGTTATTATCGACATGGGCTGTTTTGCAAGGGTTGAGACCAATGGTGGTGCTTCGGAGCAAGTAAGTTTGCTTTATGGCGAAAATCCAAACCATACAGTGCGTGCTTTTTGTAAGCCATTCAACGAAGTAGGCATACAAACACACATGCTCGACCGCGGTTTGAACGGTATCCGCATGAACCCCGTGCCTGCCGATGTACGCGAATTGATGTACAAAGTAAAAAAAGCACAAGGAACAGATATTACTCGTATTTTTTGTGGTTTGAACGACCCACAAAATATTATTCCATCAATCAACTGGGCAAAAAAAGCAGGTATGATTGCGCAAGGAACACTTTGTATCACTTACTCTGACATTCACAACACTGAATATTATGTAAATTTGGCCGAACAATTGATTGAAGCTGGTGCTCAAGAAATTTGTTTGAAGGATATGGCTGGTATTGGTCGCCCTGCAACGCTCGGACAAATTGTAAAATCAATCAAAACGAACTATCCGCACATCACTGTTCAATACCACGGTCACTCAGGCCCAGGTTTTTCGGTAGCCTCAATGCTCGAAGTAGCACGTGCAGGAGCCGATATTTTGGACGTTGCCATGGAGCCTTTGGCTTGGGGTATGGTTCACCCTGATGTAATCACCATTCAAGAAATGTTGAAAAACGATGGTTTCAGAGTGCCCGAAATTAATATGAATGCGTACATGGAAGCGCGTCGTTTGACACAAAGCTTCTTGGACGAATTCCTCGGATATTTTGTTGACGAGCGCAACAAATACATGAGCTCACTACTTGTAGGTTCGGGCTTGCCTGGCGGTATGATGGGTTCGCTCATGGCCGACTTAACAGGTGTTTTGAATGCTATCAACGCCAACGAGGTGAAAAACAATCGTCCCGAAATTTCGACCGACGAATTGCTTGTAAAACTATTCGAAGAAGTGAAATACATTTGGCCTATGTTGGGTAACCCACCATTGGTAACGCCATTTAGCCAATATGTAAAAAATATTGCTTTGATGAATGTTATGTTAATGATGAAAGGTCAGCCACGTTGGAGCATGATCGACCGCAACAGCTGGGATATGATTCTCGGAAAAGCAGGTCGTTTACCAGGAAAATTGGCACCCGAAATTATCGAATTGGCTAAAAAGAACAAATTCGAATTCTTCGAAGGCAATCCTCAAGACAACTATCCAAACGAATTGCCACGTTTCATTGCCGAAATGGAAGAAAAAGGTTGGGATCGTGGTCCAGACGATGAGGAATTGTTCGAATTTGCGATGCACGAAGCACAATACCGTGATTTCAAATCGGGCGAAGCGAAAAAACGTTTCGAAGCTGAATTGAAAAAAGCAGTAGAAGAGAAATGTGTGAAATCGAAAATCGAAGTTCCAGATATTCAAGCTATCCTCTATCCAAATGCCGAACCAGTTGTTTCTACATTTACTGGTCGTGTAATTTGGGAACTCGACTTTACCGATAAATCAATTGAGCCAGCCAACGGCAAAGAAATCAAAGAAAACGAATTCCTTTGCGCCGTTCAAACAAACTTTGGCATTCAAACCATCAATAGCTTCCGCAATGGACGCATTGTTGCTGTTAAAAAACGCCAAGGCGAATTGGTTACTAAAGGCGAAGTATTGGCATTTATTGGTTAATACAAAAGAAAACTTTAATTCCAAACTAAATCTCCCGTTCGATTGTTTCGAACGGGAGATTTTTATTATATTTTGAGGGTAGGTTTTTGGGGTTTGAGTTGCTATTGACATGTAGCACTGTTTGGGACGATAGAATTCCGATTCTGTCATTTGGTTGAAGTCCCTAGCTGCGCTGCGGGCTGACAAGGTGCCATTATGTAATTATACCCGCCGACCACCATTTCTACTAACATGAAAATGGGTTCACGGCGGTTTCGAAAGGCAATGCTAACTGCTATGCCACTTCAAACCATCACTACAACGATATCTTGTTTGCAAAAACTTTGTGCTACGCGTTCTAGCGCGGATTCTTCTCCCGTAGATAGCTGACCGTTGATTGCAATTGGTGCCTTTAACGGTAGCACGGACTGCAAATCCGCACTAGCGGGCCAATCCAATTCATAAATCCGCGCTAACAGCGAAAAAAAAATCATTATATTTGCATTAATAAAAAACAGTAAATGAGTAATAACACATTAGAAAAAATAAAAATCCAACTCGATAATGCCGTTTCGAAATACAATTCGAGTTATTTCATCGATACGGACCCAATTCAAATTCCGCATGCATTTGTACAAAAAGAAGACATTGAAATTGCAGCTTTCTTGTCGTCGAGCATTGCTTGGGGGCAGCGCAAAACAATTATCAACAATGGGCGCAAACTAATGCAAATGATGGACAATACACCGCATGATTTTGTGCTGCATGCTTCGCCGCACGAAATTGAAGAGCTTTGCAGTTTTGTGCATCGCACATTTAATGCTTCCGATTTGAGCTATTTTATACTTTCGCTGCGTAATATTTACAGCAATGTTGGCGGTTTGGAAAGCGTTTTTACAAGTGCATATATTGTAAACAACAGCGTTTTCGATGCCATAAGCGTTTTTCGAGAAGTTTTTTTGCAATTGCCACACAACACACATGTGCGCAAACATGTATCCGACGTAAAGGCCAATTCGGCAGCCAAACGCATCAATATGTTTTTGAGGTGGATGGTACGAACCGACGAAAACGCAGTTGATTTTGGTTTATGGAAAAACATTTCGCCTGCACACCTTATGCTTCCGCTCGACGTACATACTGGCGATGTGGCGCGTGCCATGGGCATTTTGCAGCGCAAACAAAACGATTGGAAAGCAGTGGTCGAAATTAGCGATTTCTTGCGCACGCTCGATCCCTCCGACCCCATAAAATACGACTTTGCACTATTCGGACTTGGTGCTTTTGATTATAAGGATATAACGGTGTAAAGTGGTAAGAAGCCCCCCAACCCCCATGGGGGAGTAAGAAGTTCTGAGTTTTGAGCCTGCCTCCTCCCTCATTCTTCATGAGGTAAACCTGAGGTACGAGGGAGGTTTTGAGATTTGAGATTTGAGTTGTTATTGCCTAAATAACGTTGACCGTTTTTGGGTTTATAATTGCATTTATTTACTCTAAAAAATAAGACTTTTTTGTAACTACTCAATACTTATTTCGATGTATATTCTAACTTTTGCAGCTAAAACTTCACATAGTAATTAAAAATGTATCAAAAAAATGATAATACTTTCAGTAATTTAATTTAAGAACATAATACTTCAATTCAAACATGTTTAATCGATGTATTCTCGACTCCCCTCCCGATAGGTATCGGGACAAGCAAGGGCTGGGGGGCTAAATCGTACATAAACAAATAGTAAATGGTTTGGTTTTTTATCAAAAAAAACCGAAAAACATCCAACTATTGTCACATGCATGTGTTATCTTTGCAAACGATTTTTTTATAGTATTTAATTTAAACAATAATTGTTTTGCAATTAATTGATTTGCAGCATTTATATGCGCAGCATCCGCAAATATTAGCCATAGCTAATTGGATGAAAACCGATGATTCGCTCCTTAAAATTGCTGGGGCGAATGGTTCATCATATGCACTAATGGCAGCTTCGGTGTTTAAAGCCACACAAAAAAGTCAGCTCGTTGTGCTTAACGACGACGAAGAGGCGGCATACTTTTACAACGACATAAAACACATGCTCGATGCCGAAACGGTGTATTATTTCCCTTCGTCGTACAAAAAAGCCATAAAATTAGTGCAGCTCGATGCCGCCAACGAAATTTTGCGTACCGAAGTACTCAACCGCTTGACTACAGGCGCTAAACCCTGTATAGTTGTTACTTACCCCGATGCTTTGCTGCAAAAAGTGGTGTCGGAATATGGCATGAAAAAGCGCACCTTTCCGCTAGCAAAAGGCGAAACGGTGGGCATCGACTTTTTACAACAAATGCTCCACGAATACGGCTTTTCGCGTGTCGATTTTGTGTACGAGCCTGGGCAATATGCCGTGCGTGGTGGTATTGTCGACGTATTTTCGTTTTCGTACGAACTGCCATTTCGTATCGACTTTTTTGGCGATGAGATTGACTCAATACGTATTTTCGACATAGAAACGCAACTTTCAACCGAAAAAAAAGAAAAAATTGAGATTATCCCCGACCTAAAAACAGACAAAAGTTTGCAATATGTTTCGTTTTTCGAATACATAAAAAATGACACATTAATGCAAATAAAGCAATTGAGCTATGTGCGCGAAAGGCTCGATTTGCTGTACGATGATGCATTGGTTAAAGCCAATATGGACGAAAATTCGGTCGAAAATTTATTCGACAGGTACATTACCGGAAGCGATTTTCAGGAACAAATAAAAAAGTTCAGACAAATTGAATGGAACGATAAAGCATCTGCAAAAACAGGCAATACTATAAGGTTTAACAGTTCGCCACAACCCATTTTTCATAAAAATTTCGACTTGGTAGCCGACCAATTCAAAAAACTTATTGCCGATGGCTACCGCATTTATATATTGAGCGATAGTGCCAAACAAACCGACCGTATTGCATCGATTTTTGATGACCGCGGCGACAATATTCAGTTCACACCAGTGCTGCATACTTTGCACGATGGCTTTGTGGACCACGATTTATCATTGGCTTGCTTCACCGACCACCAAATTTTCGACCGTTTTCACAAATATCAATTGCGCACCGACAAAACCCGTCGCGGAAAAGTGGTGCTCACACTCAAAGAGCTCAACCAATTTCGTGTGGGCGACTATGTGGTGCATGTGGACCATGGCGTAGGCACTTTTGGTGGACTCATTCGCACGCCTATAAATGGTAAAATGCAAGAAATGATAAAGTTAACTTACCGTGACGATGACACAATTTTTGTTAGCATACACAACCTACATCGTATTTCCAAATACAAAGGCAAAGAGGGCGAAGCACCAAAAATAAACAAACTCGGCTCTGGCGCTTGGGAACGCCTGAAAGAACGCACCAAAACAAAGGTAAAAGACATAGCCCGCGAGTTGATAAAACTGTATGCCAAACGCAAGGCCGAACAGGGATTTTGCTATTCTAAGGACAGTTATTTGCAACAGGAACTCGAGGCTTCGTTTATTTACGAGGACACGCCCGACCAAGTAAAAGCTACTGCCGACGTAAAAAACGATATGGAATCGACCCTGCCTATGGACCGCTTGGTGTGTGGCGATGTAGGCTTTGGAAAAACCGAAGTGGCCATGCGGGCGGCCTTTAAAGCGGCCACCGACAGCAAACAAGTGGCTGTGCTGGTGCCAACTACTGTGCTGGCATTGCAACATTACAACTCGTTCAAAGCACGATTCAAAGATTTTCCGGTAACTGTTGATTACCTGAGCCGGGCACGCACTGCCAAACAAACCAAAGAAGTGCTGCAAAACTTAGAGGACGGAAAAATTGACATCATAATTGGCACACACAAATTGGTAAGCAAATCGGTAAAATTCAAAGATTTGGGTTTGCTAATTATCGACGAAGAACAAAAATTTGGCGTTTCGGTAAAAGAAAAACTCAAAGAAATAAAGGTAAATGTGGACACGCTCACCATGACGGCCACGCCCATACCTCGCACATTGCAATTTTCGCTCATGGGTGCGCGCGATTTGTCTATCATCAACACTCCCCCACCCAACCGCTATCCCATACAAACCGAAATTCATCTTTTCGACGAAGATGTAATACGCGAAGCTATATTGCTCGAAATGAGTAGAAACGGACAAGTATTTTTCGTAAACAACCGCATACAAAGCATTTATCATCTCGAAAGTGTGATAAAGCGCTTGGTGCCTGGTGTGCGTGTAGTGGTGGGTCATGGCCAAATGCCGCCCGACAAACTCGAAGAAACCATTCTCGACTTTATCAACTACGAGTACGATGTGCTTATAGCCACCACCATTATCGAGTCGGGCATCGACATACCGAATGTGAATACAATTATCATAAATAGTGCGCACCGCTTTGGCCTAAGCGATTTGCACCAGTTGCGCGGACGTGTAGGGCGCAGCAACCGCAAAGCCTATTGTTACCTTTTAGCACCCGAGTTGAGCCTGCTGACACCCGATGCACGCCGCCGCCTGCAAGCCCTCGAAACATTTGCCGAGCTGGGCAGTGGTTTCAACCTTGCCATGCAGGACCTCGACATACGCGGTGCCGGCAATATGTTGGGCGCCGAGCAAAGCGGTTTTATTGCCGATTTGGGTTACGAAACCTACCAAAAAATATTGAACGAAGCTGTAAACGAACTCAAGGACGAGGAATTTGCCGAGCTGTATGCCGACCAAAAAGAAAACACGAGCGGCAAAGCCAAATATGTAACCGACTGCCAAGTAGATACCGACATGGAACTTTTGTTTGATGCCGCCTACATCGAAAACGTATCCGAACGTGTAAGCTTGTACCGCGAGCTCGATGGCATAAGCAACGAAGAGGATTTGCAAGTTTACATTGCGAAACTCGAGGATAGATTTGGAAAAATGCCAGCCAAGGCGCAAAGTTTGGTACAAGTAGTGCGTCTGCGTTGGATAGCCATGATATTTGGTGTGGAGAAAATAATTCTGAAAAACAACCGCATGACGGCCAATTTGGTGAGCAACAATTTCTCGCATTACTACCAATCGGAGCACTTTGGCGCATTACTTAATTACATGACCAAACACCCCCGTAAATGCCAACTACGCAACCAAAACGACAAACGCTCAATTGTTATCGACCAGGTGGACACTGTTGAAAAAGCACTTGAGTTATTTCGAAGTTTGTAAGTGTTTTTTTGAGAAAAAATAAATTGAATGAATTGGTCGACAAGTTAGGTTGAATAATTTACAAATAATCTTGTGATTGAAAGTAGTTTCTATGCGAAATCATACGCAGCTACTTTCTCTCATGAGTATTGAAACCTCGATCAATCAAGACATAATAACACAATCATGCAATTTGTAATCTTACTTATGTGTATCACAATCAAAATGAGAAAAATCTAATAGGTGTCGAGTATAACGTATCCTAACCCTGAGATTTTTTTTTCCAAATACGATGTTTTATTATTTTTGAAATATCTAGATATTTCTTAATTCATTGTTCTACAAATCTTTTTAATTTCACAAATAAAATCGTACATTTCGACAAGCATCTCATCAACTTCTTGCTCAGTAAAACTTACAAAAGCATCATAGTCGCCTTTCGTTCTATTTTGATAAGCATTCCGAAGAATTCTACCATATTTTCGTTCAACTTTATTTAG
>CAZEVV010000065.1:0-3105 GCA_964515675.1 uncultured Paludibacter sp.
ACGCCTACTTTCACTCACTCCCGATAACTTTCGTGAAATACAGGAACCTTAGGCAAATAATAATTATAAAAAAAGCCGCAACAAAAATATTGTAGCGACAACAAAGAAAATAAAAATAATTTGAATATCAAAATATTTTTATTGAAAAACGATAAAATTAGCGGAAAATATTATTAATAACACAACAACATTACAGATTACCCGAAAAAAAGCCACAAAACACAAACCCTATAAAAAGCGAAAGGTAGCTTTACCTCACGGTAATCTACCAATCTTTTTTGTTAACCTTAAATCTAATACTATGAAAAAATCACACTGCAAAGATAATGTGTATTTTTGACATATGCAAGAAAAAAAACAACAAAAATGCAATATTTTCTGTTTTATAACATAAATTTAACATTGCAAATGAAAAATATAGCAAAATAAAAAGATAAACACCCACAAAAATGATGTGATTTTGTATTTTGACACGAAAATTTATTATTATTCACTAAACATATTCTCAAAAATTTGTGTTTGATAGATAGTTAAAATAAAAATTAAGAATGCAGTGATTAAAAATACTGCGAAAAACACATCAATTATTTATGAAGATTCACGAATATCAATCGAAAGAAATTTTTTCGCGCTACGCAATTCCCGTAACACGCGAAACTGTATGCTACAATGTAGATGAAGTATTAGAGGCTACCGAAAAATACGGAACGCCAGTTGTTGTAAAAGCCCAAGTACATGTTGGTGGCCGCGGCAAAGCGGGAGGTGTAAAATTGGCGCGAAGTATCGACGAAGCAAAACAAGCTGCTTTTTCAATCTTAGGAATGAACATCAAAGGCTTAACGGTGGAAAAAGTGCTGGTTGCCGAAGGCGTTAAATTCAACGAGGAGTTTTACATTGGCCTTACCATCGACCGCAACTCAAAATCAGTACTTTTTATGGCAAGCGCCGAAGGTGGTGTTGAAATTGAAGAGGTTGCAAAAGAAAACCCCGACGCAATTCATAAGTTTGTGATCGACCCCGACTTAGGCATGACCGATTTTTTGGCTCGCAATATTGCATTCAAACTCTTCGACGACCCTCAATTGGTGAAACAAGCCGTACACTTATTCAAAAAACTATATCAACTTTTTGTCGACACGGATGCATCGCTGGCCGAAATTAATCCACTTGTAATTACCGAAGACAGAAAACTTTTAGCCCTTGATGGCAAAATGAATTTCGACGACAATGCACTTTATCGCCAAAAAGAAATTGAAGAACTGAACGAACCCGATGAAGATGAACAAAAGGAAATCGACGCAAAAGAAAAAGGCTTGTCGTACATCCGACTCGATGGCAACATTGGCTGCATGGTAAATGGCGCTGGTTTAGCTATGGCTACAATGGACATGATAAAGTACTATGGCGGAAATCCAGCAAATTTCCTCGATATTGGCGGCAGCTCAAATCCACAAAAAGTGATTGATGCCATGAATATTTTATTAAATGATAAAAATGTAAAAGTAGTTATGATCAATATTTTTGGTGGCATAACACGATGCGACGATGTAGCCCGCGGCTTAATCATTGCACTTGAACAACTCAAAGTAAAAGTACCAATTGTTGTACGACTTTCGGGTACGAATGCAACCGAAGGACTAGAAATTATTCGACAAGCAGGCATACCTACTGTTGCTTCGATGAGCGAAGCTGCACAAGAAGCCATTCGACTTTACAATGAAATCGAGAACTAAAAAAGTCAATGGAAAATCATAACTTACAAGTAACATTTTTTGAATAATAAAAAAAAGGAAATTTCATATGAGCATATTAATAAATAAAAGCACACGTCTTTTGGTACAAGGCATCACTGGTAGAGATGGCGGTTTTCACACAAAAAAAATGTTGGCCTATGGCACTAATATTGTAGCCGGCGTATCGCCAGGCAAAGGCGGCCAAAATGTTGATGGCGTACCAGTATTTAACACTGCACGCGAGGCCGTTGAAAGCACAAAAGCAAATGTTTCGATAATTTTTGTTCCTGCACCCTTAGCAGCCGATGCAATACTCGAAGCAGCTGATGCTGGCATCGAGCTGGTAATTTGTATTTCGGAGGGCGTACCCACGCTCGACATGGTAAAAGTGAGTGCATATTTAAAAAAGAAAAACGTAAAATTAATTGGCGCAAACTGCCCCGGACTTATAACTCCAGGTGAATCGCTTATCGGAATTTTGCCAGGAAATATTTTCATGCCAGGTCGCGTTGGACTTATGAGCCGAAGCGGCACACTCACCTACGAAATGGTGAATTTACTCACCGAAAATGGCATTGGACAAAGCACATGCGTGGGCATTGGTGGCGACCCAGTAGCTGGATTGTATTATCAAGAACTACTACAAATGTTTCAGGACGACCCCGACACTGATGCAATAGTGCTTTGCGGCGAAATAGGTGGCGATGCCGAAGAACGTGCGGCACAATACATTAAAGAACACATTAGCAAACCGGTAGTGGCATTTATCGCCGGACAGTCGGCCCCCGAAGGGAAACGCATGGGGCATGCTGGCGCAATAATTTCGAGCGGCAGTGGTACCGCAGCCGAAAAAATTGCAGCTTTCGAAGCAGCGGGTGTGCCTGTTGCACGTATCCCTTCCGAAATACCGGCATTGCTAAAAAAGCAAATGGCAAAATAAAAAAATTGGAATAATTGAAATGAAACCTTTGTAGAAGATGTAAACTAAAATTTTGAGAACGAAATGCAACTTCAATAAAGGGCACGAAAAATCCCCTACAAATAAGAAGAATAATGATTATTCGTCTTATTTGTTTGTTTACGCTAAATTGAAACATAAAAAAAATCCCATTTTCGTATAAATCGAAAATGGGATTTTATATTTCAGAAAATTGTGATAAAATTAAGCTTTTGGTCTTGCTTCTTTCACAACCATTGTACGACCATCAAATTCAGCACCGTTCAATTCTTCAATTGCTTTAGCTGAAGCTGCATCGTCGGCCATTTCAACAAAAGCAAAACCTTTTGATCTGCCTGTTTCACGGTCCATGATAATTTTGCAAGAGTTTACTTTACCATACTCTTCCATAACGCCTAAAAGGTCGTTTTCGCG
>CAZEVV010000065.1:3205-13683 GCA_964515675.1 uncultured Paludibacter sp.
AAGGTCGTTTTCGCGAACTTTGTAACTTAAGTTACCTACGTAAATGTTCATAAGAAATTAAAATAAAAAAATTAATAATTGGGTTTGTAAAAAATAGTATAAACAAACGAAGGATAAAGCATTTACGTAACATGAAAATGTATTACAAAAGTAACCCTGCGAAAGAAATACGATATATTTAACGCAACAAAGAAAAGGTTTTTTTTTGATTCATGCAACACTTTACAACAAAAATGCAAAAAAAAATCAAAAAAAACATACTCCCATTTATGAAAATGAAATATTAATGCAACACAACTCATAATCAAGCACTAAACAAAACATTGGTCAACCAGCTGCAAAGTTTAATTCGAGACAAAAATGTTTTTACGGAGCATGCCCCATTTATCAGTACTTTTGCCAACAGTAAACACCACACTCAGCATTATACTCAACATGGTTGATGCCAAAATGGCTATCATTATAGCAATTTGATATTTTATGGCTGTTAATGGCACCGAGCCGCCAAGTATTTGCCCTGTCATCATGCCTGGCAACGAAACAATGCCCATAGTTGCCATTGTAGCAATTGTTGGACTAATAGCGGCTTTAAAGCTCTTTTGCGCAAAGGGAAACAATGCTTCGAATTTTCGAGCACCCAAGGCGAGTCGATATGTATAAAGCCCTTCGTTACGACGTAACTCCTGATAAAAATCGCCCAACCCAACAATATTGGCTCGCAATGAATTGCCTAAAATCATGCCTCCAATAGCAATAACAAATTTTGCGTCGAGCACTTCGGGAATAGCGGCAATAAAAAAATTAAAATATAGCACAACAACAATATTCGCTATCAAAAAAGCACCCAACACAGGCAATGCGAATGCCTTTATGGCCAATTCGGCATTTTTCAATACCGAGAACATGGCTGCGGCTATCATTACCACCAACCACAACAAATTAACGTACCACAAATTAAAACGAAAGAGGTACTCGAGAAAAAAACCTATTAAAAACAATTGTATCGACATGCGTAATGCCGATACAATTAAATTTTTAACTATCCCAATTTTGGCATATGCAACAATTAACAAAGGTATTGCCAACAACAACACACTCATCATTATTGATGTAGTGGATAAATCGGGTGCAGTATTCATTTATATATTTTTCGAAATAATAAACCATTAACACAAAAAACCGAGCCTTACTCAATTTTATTATGCCTTTCTTGTTTTGGCTCAATTTTTAACGGATTGGCATTTATCTCTTTGTGTATGCGTCGGCTTTTCACCACATCGTAAGCCATAAACAAAGCCTGACGGAACGATTCTTCGGATGCTTTGTTCATGCCTGCTAAATCGTAAGCCGTGCCATGTGCAGGCGATGTGCGTACAACCGACAAACCTGCGGTGTAATTCACGCCATTATCCATCGAAATTGTTTTGAAAGGTATTAAGCCTTGGTCGTGATACATGGCCAAAACAGCATCGAACTTTTTAAATTGCCCTGCGCCAAAAAAACCATCAGCAGCATATGGTCCAACCACAATTATCCCTTTTTCGTCGGCTGCCTTAATAGCGGGAACAATTTTTGTTTCCTCATCATTGCCTATAACGCCCCCATCGCCTGCATGCGGGTTTAGTCCGAGCACAGCAATGCGTGGACGAACAATAGCGAAATCTTGTTTCAAGGCAGCATTCAGTGTTTGAATTTTATCGAGAATAATTTCGGTTGAAATTTTATTGGCAACTTCGCTCACAGGGATATGACCTGTAACCACAGCTACACGCACAACATCGTTAATAAGCACCATAAGCGCCTTGTTGTTGGTGGCAAAATTCGCTTCGAGAAATTCGGTGTGTCCAGGAAATTTAAAATCGTCGGACTGAATATTGTTTTTATTTATCGGTGCAGTTACAACAGCATGTATTGCGTTCGATTTTAAGTCGTCGCTAGCCCTTACCAATAATGCAAGTGCCGCTTTACCAGCTTCGGGTGTCGACTTTCCAAACTCAACTTTCACATCATCGTTGCAACAATTAATAATATTAATGCGCTTAGGCAATGCTTCGCTAGCATTGTTTATTGTGCTAAAATTCACACCCTGTATGTCGAGTGCTTTGCGATGATAAACAGCCACTTTGGCCGAACCATATATGATAGGTATAAAGTTTTCGTAAACACGAGGTTCCGAAAGCGCTTTTAATATCACCTCATAGCCAATGCCATTTACATCGCCTTGGGTAATACCAATAATTATTTTGTTTTCCATTATTATTCTTTATCAGACATTTTAAAAAATTCATCACTGTGCATCTTTGTTGGCAACCACCGATACCTCTTTAATAGCATTAATCTCTTGAGGCAATTTGGCCGAATATACCACAGCTTCGAGTTGACGAATGAGATTGCGTTTTGCAACCGCTGGAGCAAAAACAAAACCCTCGATGGTTATCACACGTTGGTTAATTTCGTCCAAACGCGTATGACTAATATAGGGGCCACCCATGGCAGCACCATTCATCATGCGCCACAAACCACGAATTTCGGCGGCATAACCACCATTCACCCACACTTCTTTGAAAACAGGGTCGTGGTATTTTAACTCGGTACCCATGTACGAACCTTCTAACTCGCCAGGTAAATTTGCCTTCATTACCGAATCGCGCATGGCAACAAGAAACGCTTTTGTGAAAGTGTTTTTATCGGTATAAGGATATGAGTAAATGACAATATCCTGACGAGTGTT
Source organism: uncultured Paludibacter sp. (assembly GCA_964515675.1). Classification (GTDB taxonomy): domain Bacteria; phylum Bacteroidota; class Bacteroidia; order Bacteroidales; family Paludibacteraceae; genus Paludibacter. The sequence goes on from CAZEVV010000065.1 coordinate 5,937, forward strand.
GGGGTGATCGTTGGTGAGCCACAAAAAATCTTTAGCACTTGTCGACTTATTAATTTCTTGTGGTATATCAATCAGGATGCCAAACTGATTTTCGATTTCTGTCTTTATTCTTTGATTGCTATATCTACTGTTAAAGTCAATTTGACGCTCGCGCTTGGTGCGAATAAAGAAATCGAGCACCTTGGTTCCTTCTTGATTAATAGCTGTTAGCAACGCGCTTTCGCTTGGCGCATTGATGCGAACAACAGACTGTGGCTGAGCCCAAACATTACGCGTGAAAATAATTTTTGGCGAAGTATATTTCTCGTCAATATTTACGAGAACAATATTGCGCGAAGGTTTTAAAAAATCGGTAAATGTTTCGGCATTGCATTGCGAAACACGCATACTGGCTTCGGATTGTGGCATTGCCACCATCTCAGTTTTAAGTATATCCGAAAGTTTTTGTCCAGCTTCAGCATTCCATACTTGATTGTCGATAACAACCAACACTTCGAATTTACTTCCCGAAACCGAAGGCAATGTATATGTGGTTTGACCGCAACCAACCATAAACAACAAAACCGAAAAAACGAGCAACAATTTTGTATTCATATCATTTAATTTTTTTATTGACAAACGATGCATCAAAGTTTTTGATAATACTTGATAATGTATAAAAAAACAACAGACCACTTTAGCCTCCCAAAATTTACACACATCACATAATTACATAACTAGAATATCATCATTTGAACTGATTAATTTTTCTAAAATAACAAAGTTTTACGACACCTTTGCATCCGCATTTTCATGTGGAGCAATAATTATGATTAAATAATTGTACAAAAATAATCTTTTATTTGAACTTATCAAAAAAATGAATTTACGAGATTTATCGACTTTCAGCATGCTTTGTTAAACAAAACGAAAAAACACGCAAATTATTTTCAACAAAATCGATTAATTTCCAGCATTTAAGAAATTCAATATCCCCTCCATGTGTTTATTTCTATCTTTCTCGTTTTTAATGGTTTCGAACGGAAACCCTAACACACACATACGATACTTGCCCACATAAGCCACACCCGCTGTTTTATTATTATCGTATTTATAAATACCCACAGCTCCAGCACCCATAGGCTCCAGTATATCGGCCGATTCGACATGATAGTTGTATTTATTTTTAAAATTGTAAAAAGCAAAATCGGAACGTTGCAAATGTACGTACGGACTGCTAATGGCTTTAATTTTATTAACTTCGGTAGTATAAACGCCACCAAAACGGAAACGCAAAGTATTTTCGACAAACAAACGGTCGGTTGGCTTAACAAAAGCATTGTCGTGCAAATCGCTACCTACATAAGCACCGCTAATAAGCATATTGCCACCTTTGTTGGTGTAGTCGATAATCCATTGTTGCATAGCAACAGGAAAAGTTTCGAAAACGGGTGGTCGTTTCTGATTGCCTATTAATGATTTTTTTTGCTTGCCTAATATCAAGTTTATTATTTTAAAATCGGTAGGTTGTAAAGTTTTGTTCATAATAGCTGCTGCACTCGACGACACAAACGAATAACCTGCACTTGCAACCGATACGCCATGTAAATAACAGAAATCGAATGTATTTCCAGCAATTACATTGGTTTCGTAAATGGTATCGCTTGCACCAAAACCGGCATTGTCATCCGAAATCCATTTTTTGGTTCGATCAAAATCGTATTGCTCGCCAATAAAACTTATATCGTGCATATAGGGTACACCCACCGACTTTTGCGTTGAAAAGCCCGCAATCAACCTACTTTTCACGAAGCTCTCGGGGCCCGCAATACGGTCGAAACCATTAACAAGGAGCACTACAGGCTTTTCGTTGTTGGCACGATAAACAGAAAGTATTTCGGACGGAAAACTTTCGCCACCTTTATTGATAGCACTAACTTTGAAACTATAAATTCGTCCCGACTTAATATCGACAGTTGTTTTGTTGCTATTAATTATTACGCCATTATCAAAATCATTGTCGTCGATACGAGTGTACAAAACATATCTTTCGGGCTTTGCAGTTGTTTCGAGACTATCCAATGTAGGCTCCCATTGCAATTGTACTTTGTTGCGTGCTATAAATTTTGTACTAAAAGCCTCCACCGGCAAAGGTTGCACAATGTATGGCAGCCCATTGTTGGCACTCAAATATTTTAAAATACCTTTATAAATAGCTCTACTCACCATAAACTGAAAGCGAGGATCGAGACCATAGCGCATATCGGCAAAATTTTGGTGCGACAACAATTCGAGCAGCATTGTTGGCACTTCGGGCACACGCGATTCGCTGTACGAGCGGTTCCACATGCCACGTCGTGTCCATTCGGGAGCAAAAGTTGCGCGAATATCGTCAACAATTTGGGTTTGAATAATATCTGTTAAGTCGCGAGCCGCCCAACGCGATGCGCCATTGGCATATATCGATCTATTATTCGATTGAACCGTAAAAATACCCAAAGTACCAATAATTGAGTCGTTCATGGTAGTGCCAGCATCGGTATGAAACGCAAATGCCATGTCGAGTGGCACGCCCATGCCTTGTGCGCGAGGCATAACAGATGATCCGCCAACAAGATAATTCACCCAATTGCCACGCGACTGAAAATCGTCGGTATAATCATTTTTATTAGCTGTGCGGCTGTAAATACTATCAGGCAAACCTGCCCATTGCAACCAATATCTCGCTGCCTCGGTAAAACGAGGATAAGCACTTGTTCGAGGCATTTTTGCAGGCATGGTGTCGGCCGTTGCACCTTGCACCTGCGGATCGGAGCTTTTGGTATTGGGTAGTGCACCTTCGGGATTAGGACATCGAGCAATGTTTCCCATACCACCTCCAAACTTCACGGCATCGGCAGTAATTATTTTATTATTAAAAGCGCTTTTATTCGACAATACTACGCGCCCATTTTTATTTCGTCCTTTATCGAACATAAAATGCCCCAAATAAAGCCAAGTGCCGCCATACATTGTTTGGTTTACTTTAAATTGCGTCACACCACCCAAATGATATACACTGTAAATAGCATCAGGAGCACTTTCGGGCAAAGATTTATAGGATACATATACAGCATAACGACCCTTTTCGGGAATGCTTGGCTGCCACTCGGCAGTACTCAAATCATCCTCATCACCAATAGCACTTATGCTACGATAAGTTCCCATTGCAAAAGGATTTTCGCCATGTAAATATTGACTTTTCATGTGTCCAAAACCATTGGGTTGGCTCACCCATTTCTTGCGTTCGTTTTGCTCGCGATATTTGCTTTGATGGGTACTAATGTCATAATCAACAATCACTTCGTGCGTTTGCGTATCGCGTTCGCGTGGCAACAAAACATTGGCACCTGCATTTTCGAGCATTGGCACCAAAAAATTCAATACATAAGCCTGTGTGTACAAATCCTCCACTGTATGAAACAGTTTTGCTCTTTGCCAACGCCACCTATCCTCTTGCTGATTGTAATACCAGCCATGACTTTGCCACAGTGCAATATGTCGGTGCTGCAAACCATTAACAATTGAAAAAGGGCGCGAAATATTTTTAACAAGCACTTTGTTATGATTGCCTGTACGGAAATATCTTGAATTATCGAAAGATGAAGTGCGATAAAAATTTGGCACCAAATCTTCAACATTTTGATTATTTGTTTGGCAAACAATAGAATAACCTGCAAATCGCGTTGCGGTAATTCGACGCAACATATCGTACAAGGCAGCAACATTATCCGGACGAAATGGGATGTGAGAAAATGCATCGTTTGTTGAAATTGTCAATTGCTTTCTGTTTTTGTTTTCAACAATTTTTATATTATTGATGCGCCCTACCGACGCATAACGAGCAGCAAACACTGTGAGCGAATCGCCTATTGTGGCCTCTAACGACCTTTGTGAAAAGCTATTGGCACTTAGCAACAATGCCATCATAATTAATAATGAATGTGTTATTCGACTCATTTTGGGGTATCTAAAGTTTGCGCGTATTTTAAGAAAAGTATAAAGGCACAAAAATAAAGATTAATCGATTAAAAAACAAGGAAAAATAGCTTTTTATTAAATAGATGGCTAATTATTTTTTTATCGACAATTTCTTTGTACTTTTGCATGCGTAATATACCGATTATTTTGTTTGTATTGCAAAAAAAACATAAGAAATTAAAACATATGAGATTTGACGAATTGGCGCTAAGCGACTCGGTACTCGAGGGACTACAAGCCATGAATTTTAAAGAAGCAACCCCTGTTCAGGAACATACAATACCGCTAATTCTTGAAAAACGCGATGTAATAGCGTGTGCTCAAACAGGCACAGGAAAAACGGCAGCATTTATTTTGCCTTTGCTGCACAATTTGGAGCAATCGGACGATAAGGCCGACAAGATAAAAGCGATCATCATGGCACCTACGCGCGAGTTGGCCCAACAAATTGACCAACAAATGGAGGGTTTTTCGTACTTCACGTCATTTTCGTCGGTAGCAGTGTATGGTGGCAACGACAAGCAAGCATGGGATGTACAAAACAAAGGCTTGCTTAAAGGTGCCGATGTTGTTATTGCTACGCCAGGCCGCCTATTGTCGCACATAAATTTGTACGACATCGATTTTTCGCATGTAAAATACTTCATTCTCGACGAGGCCGACCGCATGCTCGACATGGGCTTTTTCGATGACATAATGCAAGTAGTGAAACGATTGCCCGATGACAGACAAAATATTATGTTTTCGGCCACCATGCCACCAAAAATTCGTCAACTTGCCAAAAGTATAATGCGCAATGCTGCCGAAATTAAAATAGCCGTTTCGCGTCCGCCCGAAAGTATTATGCAAACAGCATATATTTGTCACGAGCATCAAAAACCACAAATAGTTCGTTCGCTTTTTGCAACGCAAGAGCCTGTAAAAGTAATAATTTTTGCAGGTTCGAAAATTAAAGTAAAGGAGCTTTACAAAGTATTTAAAATGATGGGCTTATCGGTAGGCGAAATGCACTCGGACTTGGACCAAGGCCAACGCGAGCAGGTAATGCACGAATTTAAAAACAACAGAGTGAGCATTTTGATAGCTACCGACATTGTTTCGCGTGGCATAGACATCGACGACATTTCGTTGGTTATAAACTACGATGTACCCAACGATGTAGAAGATTATGTGCATCGCATAGGTCGTACTGCACGTGCAAGTGCCAAAGGCATGTCGATAACTTTTGTATCCACCGAAGAGCAATATAAATTCAAGGAAATTGAGAACTTTCTTGAAAAAGACATTTACAAAATTCCATTGCCCGAGGAAATTGGAGAAGCACCTGAATACAACCCGAAAGCCAATAGATTTGCAAAAACAAAAACTTTCAGGAAAGGATTTTCGCATCGCAAGCCAAAAAGATAGATAGCAAAAGTTGATTATTCAAACATTTTTCTTAGTCATTTGTTATTAATATTGTATTACTAAGATTCAAAACTACTAAAAACCAATTTGGTTAAAATTGAATTTGAGCATCCAGTAAATAGATAAAACTAATAATAACGAATAAAAATATAATATGAGAAAAATCAATGAATTATTCTTTTTAATAATCGTTTTCGTGTTGAGCGCTTGCGCAACAAAAGTAAACTTCCCTGTTTCAACAATTGTTCCAGCTGCTGATATAAGTGCAAAAATTGAGAAAAAAAGCAACAATTATATTGTTGATATACTTGCAACAAGCCTTGCTAGCCCAGAGCGACTATCGCCTCCTAGCAATTTTTATGTAGTATGGGTTGTTACGGATGCTGGCTCAGTAAGAAATTTGGGTCAACTAACAACAAATCGGAATGGCAGCAATACGCTTAAAACAATTGTGCCATATGCATTCAATCAAATTATCATCACTTCCGAAGTGGAAAGCGATGTTCAGTTCCCAAGTTCAAGGGAAATAACACGCATTAATGTGCGACTTAAATAACCAAGTCCACCAAACACAACAAACCCCTGTAAAGCTATACTTTACAGGGGTTTGTTGCTTTACATCGATGTATTTTTATTGCCTATTATAATAGGACCGTATAAAACTTACTGCTTGCGTGTAAATTGGCTTAGTGAACTCCACAAACATTTGTTGATGCGGTGGTGGCTGCACTGCTTCGCGCTGACAATTGGCCAATTGCGCACTGCTCAATGCACGCTCGTCGCCACGATACGTAGCATAAGTATTTACCCAAACATACTCGCCTGCAAAATTCCGACTCTCAATCAAAGCATTTGTTGCGGTATCGAAAATGCGAACGCTCAATATGCCACCCGATTTAATCTCGCGTTGCACTTCGGTATACTTGGCTGTTACGGTATTAAAAACATCGCGATTCACACCATCAATGCGCACTGTGCCAACTTTTACGCTATCGCGCTTCACATCAATAGTATTGCGCTTTTCAACAACATTAGCTATGCTATAATCTTCGAAATTTAACACTAGATATTGATGCGGAAAAATATTTGAACGCTCGTTGTAAGTGTAAAAACGCACCATTCGGCTTTTCAGGGCATTGCTAATTTCGGAAAATAAATTCTGACTAAAGAAATCGGCACTGTACTGAAAGCGATTGTTGGTAATTGGTTTCTCGAAAACAACACGTAATGTAGCTTCGTAACGTGCATCTTCGATGAGCGACAAAACATTTTTGTAGCCATTTACATATTGATTGGCCCTCGTAAACAAATTGAGCGCAACACGAGCTTGCGGCAAAGTACCTACATTCAAAGCTTTCAACCCTGCCTGATAGGCTTGTTCGGCAGCCTGCTCTTTGGCATCGCTCAATTCGCGCGGAAAAGATTGCGGATTGGGAAAAATTTCAAGGGCACGAGGTGTTCTGTAAATCTCATCGGCCATATGATTAAGCTTTTCGTACTCCTGAACAATAATATCGAACTTGTTTTGCTGCGTACTTAAACTCGCATTTTCGATATTACGAAGTGCCGTTTTTTGCGCCAATGGATATGAGCGAGTAAGTACAAACTGCGCCTTCTCGTTTCCCGAGCTATTGCGCAACTTCTCGATAGACGAAATAGTTGCTTTATAATAATCGCCCTTTTTGTAAGCCTTATAACCCGACGAGCATGCGCTTGCAAATAAAATGAGCACTATTGTACTGAGGTAGATGTATTGTTTCATAAATAATATATTTTAATGTTAGAACTAAATTGAATATAACAAATGCAAGTAATACCAACTGTACATATAAAATGACCCAAAGTCATATTTATGTCTACTGTTGTTAATGCCGTAGCGTATTGAGTATTTCGAAATTCCGAGAATCGGAACAAACAAATAGAACAATGAGACTCTGTCGAAATTGGGCTATATTGTTTGTGCAATCGGTATAATATATTTGTTCAAATTTATTTTATAATCAAATCAACCTCAATATTTTAATTTGTAGCTCGAAAATGATTTGGCAACAATACACAAATCATTTTCGAGCAGCAATTTTGTGCGTAACTAACATGCTAATAAGCACATATAACTTGCAGAATAAAGCCAAATTATTGAACTAAAAATCTTCAAATCTATCAATTCCAAAAGCAATTATCAAATCTTCAATCCCGATAGCGATCGGGACAAATCTTCAAATTTTAAAATCTTCAAATCTTCAAATCTTCAATCCCGATAGCGATCGGGACAAATCTTCAAATTTTCAAATCTTCAAATTTAGAATTTAAAATTTTACATCCTTTCAGGCACTTCGATACC
>CAZEVV010000066.1:0-13525 GCA_964515675.1 uncultured Paludibacter sp.
GAAATGGCGCACCGTGCTGGTTATACTTCGGTTACTTCGCACCGTTCGGGCGAAACTGAAGATGCAACTATCGCTGATATCGCAGTAGCTACTAACTCTGGTCAAATCAAAACTGGTTCGTTGAGCCGTTCGGACCGTATGGCTAAATACAATCAATTGCTTCGTATCGAAGAGGAATTGGGCGATTTGGCAGTTTATGGCTATAAAAAATAATAATTTGTCAGTAATTCTGACAAATTTTCATTCAATCAAAAGGGTTTGGCTTCGCAATGAGGTCGAGCCCTTTTTTGTGTTTTATAATTTTATTTAATTTAAATCAAAGGGGTTAAGGCTCGTTAAGTGTTAAAATTCAAATGTTAAATTGAGAGAATTATTTCGACTTTTTCAACTGCAAGGAATGTTTTTTGTTTTAATTTGCAACGAATGATTCGTGTACAAATGCGAACAATTTAATTTTTAAAAATAAAGATATTTATTAATATTCACCGAATAAAAACAAACCATTATGAATTTTACAAGCAAATCGAAAGTGGTAGTTTTGCTTTTGGCTGTAGTAGGAATTACAGTTGCAACAAATTTTGCTACCGATTATTTCAAAGGAAAAAACAGCAGCCAGCAACAAGTATTTTACAATGAGGCTGGATTTAGAGTTCCGGCAAGTTTGGCAAACTATACGCCAGGACAAGGATTGGTTGACTTTACTGCTGCTGCCGAAATGAGTGTGCATGCAGTGGTGCACGTAAAAACAAAAACGCCTGTGCAACAACAGCAATTTGGATTCAATAATCCGTTTTTTGAGCATTTTTTTGGTCGCCCACAAATGCCACAGCAACAACAAGAAGCCCCTTTGCGCGAAGGCTCGGGTTCGGGTGTTATTATTTCGACCGATGGTTATATTGTTACCAACAACCACGTAATTGATGGTTCGAAAGAAATTGAAGTGACAATGAATGACAATCAGACTTTTAAAGCAACCTTAGTGGGTGCCGATGCCAATACTGATATAGCGCTTTTGAAAATTGAAGCCGATAATTTGCCGGTGATTCCTTTTGGCAATTCCGACGATTTAAAAGTTGGCGAATGGGTGTTGGCTGTAGGTAATCCGTTTAACTTAACATCAACTGTTACGGCAGGTATTGTGAGCGCAAAAGCTCGTAATATCAATATTTTAAATGCATCGATGAAGATTGAATCATTCATTCAAACCGATGCTGCTGTGAATCCTGGTAACAGTGGTGGCGCCTTGGTAAATACACGTGGCGAATTGGTAGGTATTAATACCGCCATTGCATCGCGTACAGGTTCGTTTGCGGGTTATGCTTTTGCTGTGCCAACAAGTATTGTGCAAAAAGTAGTGAGCGATATGCGTAAGTTTGGCGTAGTACAACGTGCTGTGTTGGGTGTGCGTATGGGCGATATTACAAGCGAATTGGCCACCGAGAAAAAACTTAAATCGCGTAATGGTGCTTATGTGAGCGAGGTTGTTGAAGGTAGCGCTGCACAAAAAGCTGGTATCAAGGCCGACGATGTTATTATTAATGTTAATGGTGTCGAAATTCGAAATTCGGCTCAATTGCAAGAGCAAATCGGTCGTTTCAGTCCAGGCGATAAAGTTACTGTTGATGTATTGCGCGATGGCAAAGTTCAGAAATTTAATGTTGAGCTAAAAAATATTCAAGGCAATACCGCAATTGTTAAGTCGGATATAAATGCAGTTGATTTGTTAGGTGGTCGTTTCAAAGAGTTGTCGGCCAAGCAAAAAGAGAAGTTAGGTGTTGAAAGTGGCATCGAGGTGGAAGCTGTGAGCCGTGGCAAATTGCAACAACAAGGTGTGCGTGCAACGTTTGTTATTGTGAGGGCCAACAATCAACCCGTAAATAGCATTAAGGATTTGGAGCGCATTATCGACGAAACACTCAATAGCAATCAGCGCGATAAAGCTTTATTCATAGCTGGTGTTTATCCTAATGGGCGAGTGGTGTATTATGCAATTAATTTAGCTGATTAAAATTTTTATTTACCCTTTTCAAAATCAAAATAGTGCAAACATTGCAAAGGCCTGCATATTGTGGGTTTTTGCAATGTTTTTTTGTTGCTTAATTAGTCTTACATGTTGAAGTTCGAAATTCGTGGCAACGCTTCGGAATGACAGATTCTACTTTTTTTATGGTGTGATGGAAATTTGGGCGGCAAACTGCACCAGCGAAGTAAATAAAACACTTATGTTTTATTCTTTGTGTCTTTAATAATAAATCAGGACTGAGATAATTTCTTTGCGTCTTTGTGACTTTGTGTTTACATCTTAAAGTTTGAGATTCCATTTTTAAAACATTGCACAGGTCTGCATATTGTGGGTTTTTGCAATGTTTTTTTGTTGCTTAAATTCCCGTTAATGTTATTAGCTATAACAAGCCGAAACCCATTAATCTCCGAAAAAAGAAGGATTAAACTTGCGCTTAATCCTTCAAATTGGTATTTATGCTTGTTTTTTTGAGTAATGCTTCGTACAGTTTTTTATAGCTTGGCACCTCAATGTTGAGCTTATCGGCATAGTCGATTACAACTTTGGTAAGTGTTTCGAGTTCGGTTTGTTTGCCGGCTACAAAATCACTGTTCATCGACGAGGTTGTGCCAAAAGGCAAGCGCTCTATGTGTTTGATAACGAGTTCGAAAATGTCGAAATCGAAAACTACACCCAATGCATTGGCCACAGCAATAATTTCGCGTAAACAGGCATGCGTTGTGTTTTTTCGCTCGTCGTTGGTAAGTAAATCGCGAAAACCGCAATTGAAATACGAGCTCAAAGTGGCTGTTGTTGAGATGAATATGAATTTACGCCATATTTTCATATCAATATCTTCGCATAAGTTCGATTTAATGCCCGCTTCGAGCATTGTTTTATGCAAAAAGTTCAATTCTTGTTTTGCGCCATTATTATAGCCAAAATACAAATCGTGCACGCCGCCCGAGCTTTTTACCACTCCTGGTTCGATGAGTCGGCCAACAATATATACGCAACCTTTCCACACTGTATTGTGTGGCAAAAGTTTTGCTATTCGTTCGTCGATATCGGCACCATTGAGCAAAGGCAATATAATTGTTTTATGGTCGATGCAGGGTTTTATTTGCTCGATGGTGGCAGCCAAGTCGTAACTTTTTGTAGCCAAAATTACATAATTGGCCACGCCAATTTCGGCAACATCATCGGAGGCAAGCTTTGGTTTGCATACGAATGTTTCATTTTCGGCCACAACCGTCAATCCATTTGCTTGTATAGCCGCCAAATGCTTGTTGCGCGCTACAAAATAAATATCAATTTCGGGGTCGTTTTCGTACCTACGTGCCAGCAAACCACCGTAGTAGCCCCCAACACCACCCATACCTACAATTACTATTTTTGTACACATAATTTTTATTTACGATTTTTCCCGATAGCTATCGGGATTACGATTTACGATTGAAACCTCCCTCGTACCTCATGAGGCAGGCCCGAAAACTCCGAACTCAATACTCAGAACACAAAACTAAATCCCTCCCTATAGTCGGGATGATAAGTCGAATTTGGGGTAGGAGTACCCGCCGATTAAAGCAACACAAAGAATAAGTTTGTCGCACGGCGGGTACGAATCAACTGTCAGCGACCAGCGGAGATAAACCTCAGTTGTACCTCTTGTTAAACTCCGAACCTCCCTCGTACCTCATGAGGCAGGCTCGAAACCTCCCTCTTAAATTCGGGAGGCAGGCTCAAAACTCCGAACTCAAATACCAAACGCTACTTTAAGCACATCAACCTTATCGGTTTTTTCCCAAGTAAAAAGTTCCACTTCTTGGCAAAATTCTTTTCCGTTACCGTCGCGCAAACATTTGGTTACAACTTTGGGTTCTCTACCCATATGTCCGTAAGCAGCAGTTTCTTCATATATTGGGAAACGTAACTTCAAGTTGCGCTCGATGGCTTTGGGGCGCAAGTCGAAAATTGTTGCTATTTTGTTGGCAATTTCACCATCGGTTAATGCTATTTTTGCTGTGCCATAAGTGTTTACATACACATTCATGGGTTGTGCCACACCAATAGCATAAGCTACTTGCACCAATACTTCGTTGCAAATGCCAGCTGCCACCATATTTTTGGCAATGTGTCGGGCTGCATAAGCTGCCGAGCGGTCAACTTTCGAGGGGTCTTTGCCCGAAAAAGCGCCACCGCCGTGGGCGCCCTTACCACCATAAGTGTCCACAATAATTTTACGACCCGTAAGTCCGGTATCGCCATGTGGGCCACCAATTACAAATTTACCCGTAGGGTTTACGTGCAATATATAGTCGTCGTTTATGAGCAAAGCAAACTGTTCGTCGAGGGCTTTTACCCTTGGTATGAGAATGTTTTTTACATCTTCGCGTATTTTTGTCAACATTTCTTCGTCGGCTTGTTCTTGCGTTTTGTTGGCATCGGGTTGCACAAAATCGTCGTGCTGTGTCGATACTACTATGGTATGCACGCGCACAGGCTGATTGTTGTCGTTGTATTCGATTGTAACTTGCGATTTTGAATCGGGGCGGAGGTAAGTCATGCTTTTTCCTTCGCGACGAATGGCCGCCAATTCCTCCACCAATGCATGCGAAAGGTCGAGCGCCAAAGGCATCAAGTTTTTTGTTTCGTTGGTAGCATAGCCAAACATCATTCCTTGGTCGCCAGCACCTTGATTCATCTCGTCGGCGCGCTCTACACCACGGTTTATGTCGCCCGACTGCTCGTGTATGGCCGATAGCACTCCGCACGAGTTACCATCGAACATATATTCGCCTTTGGTATATCCTATGCGATTAATTACACGGCGTGCAACACTTTGTACATCGACATATGCGTTGGTTTTAACTTCGCCTGCCAATACTACCTGCCCCGTTGTAACGAGGGTTTCGCATGCTACTTTTGATGTAGGGTCCAATGCCAAGAAATTATCGAGTATGGCGTCAGAAATTTGATCGGCTACTTTGTCGGGGTGTCCTTCAGATACCGATTCGGATGAAAATAAATATCCCATTATTTTGTGTTTTTATAAAAAAATAATACAATTGATTGCTATAACAAAACAAATGGGGAAGATGTTCTTCGTAAAAAACAAAGGGGGGGACTGTGTGCGGCACGAAATGATGCAGATGATTTTGCGATTTAGCATTTTTTCGTGTGGTTGCAAGCAGTCCAAATCTATCCACATTTTATTTTGAGCTGCAAAGGTAGATAATTTTTTTGATAGCTTGTATTAATTTTAAGAAAAACTAAGGTTTGAAAATGAAATGGCGTAAAAATTCAACCCCCTCGTCCCCCTCCATCGTTCCTCATGAGGAAATCCTAAAGGGGGAGTTGCTGCTGCGTTGAGTTATTCGCTGGCGTCGATTTATCTTCCTTTATTTGCTGAATGTTTTGTAATGTAGCACGGATTGCAAATCCGCGCTAGCATGAGCAAATCCGCGCTAGTAGGTTATAATATTCGTATTTCTTCAATGAAATTACTAACTTTGCAATCGGTTCTTATTTATTCTATGCGAATCAAAGCCCCGAATAAATGGAATCGATACTTCGCTGGATTTCCAATTAATGGCATTATATGGTAGCACGGATTGCAAATCCGCGCTAGCGGTCAAATCGTAAATCGTAAATTGTCAAATCGTAAATATAAAAGATTGTGTCCGATATTTTTAAAACAATACTTTCGCCCGCCGATGCTTTGTACAAAGACAAAGGCAGCAAGTTTTTTGCTTTTGCTGTACCTGTTACTTCGATTGATGAGGTGAAAGAACATTTGCAAAATTACAGAAAACAGTTTTTCGATGCTCGACATGTGTGTTATGCTTATGTGTTGGGCGCCGAAAGGCTCGACTACAGGGCCAACGACGATGGCGAACCCTCGGGCACGGCAGGTAGACCAATTTTGGGGCAAATAAACGCTCGCAACTTAAGCAATGTATTGGTAGTTGTGGTGCGCTATTTTGGCGGTGTGCTGTTGGGCACTAGCGGATTGATAAATGCCTACAAACTGTCGGCTGCCGAAGCGCTAGATGCTGCCAAAATTATTGAAGTTGATGTGCTCGAAACTTTTGATGTTTTGTTCGATTATCCACTCATGAACGAAGTAATGCGCATTGTAAAAGATTGCAACCTGAAAGTTGTGCAACAAGATTTTCGTGAAAGTTGTTGCTTAACACTAGCTTGTTACCCCTCGAAACTCGAATTGATAAAGGAGAAATTTGAGGACGTTTATGGGGTGGGAGTGAGGAATGAGTAGTTCGGAGTTCAGAGTTCGGAGTTCGGAGTAGGACTGAGTTTTCAGTTTTTAAATCGTGAACAATTTTGCACTCAAATTGCATGTTTTAAATTACTTTACAACAACGCTATAACCCAAACCATAAACCGGTTCAATTGTTATGTTAGGTAATGCTGATAGCATTTTTTTTAAGCTATACACTAAGCTATCTAACTGAGCATTTCTTTTGGGATGATTGTCGTGCCAAATGTGTAGCATAATTTCATTTCTCTCAACAAGCCGATGCTTGTTTGATAATAAAAGATTTAATAATTTTGCCTCTTTTTCGCGGAGTTTTATTGTGTTGTTGTTGATTTTAAGTAGTTGCTTATCAAGTGTTAATATGGTTTCTTTCAACTCAAAAACTTTTATAATATCGGTTTGTAGCAGTTGATTAATTTGTGCCAACAGAACTTCGGGAATTACTGGTTTTTTCAGATAATTCATAGCACCAAGATTATATGCATTTACCTGATTTTCGATGCTAAATTCGGTGCCTGTCATAAAAATTACGGGAATTTGACTTGTGATTTTACGTATTTGAACCAATAATTCAATTCCGTTTATATCGGGCAGAATAACATCCAACACAATTAGTCTCGGATGTAGTTTTTGACAGTATTTCAGGGCACTTGTTCCATCTTTGGCCCACGATACTGATAAGTTGTTGCATTGTAGAAAATCGCTCAACACATCACCCAATATTAAATCATCTTCAATTAATAAAATGTCAGTTTTCATGGATATTTCTTTTTTTTTGGAGTTGCGTTTAATTTAGTCATTGATGTTGATTGTGAAAACACTACCAACATTTAGCTTGCTTTGTACCCTAATAGTGGCATTATGGGCGTCTAAAATCGATTTTACATAGGTTAATCCCAAGCCAAAGCCAACTGTGTTTATTGTTTCAATACGGTTGCTACGGTAAAATTTATCAAAAATACGGGGCAATTCTTTCTCCGAAATACCCAGTCCATTATCTTGTACAATTATTTCAAGTCCTTTTTCGATGTCACTCACAATTACTTTTAAATGCAAATTATCCACCGAATACTTTATGGCATTCTCAATCAAATTATCCATTACATTCGAAAAATGAAGTAAATCTACAACTATATATTTTTTTGCACTTTCTATGTTTATGTCTATCAAAACTTCTCTGTCATCTTTCGAAGTAGAGCTGAAGCGTGACTTTAACTCTTCGAAAAATGGAATCAGTTCTAAACTTACTTTATTCAATACAATAGCTCCATTGTCATTGTTGCTTATGTGTTGAATTCGTTCAGTATAGGCAGTTAATTTATTTAATTCGGTAAGGGTATTTTCAGCATAATCCGACACCTTTTGCCAATTCATTTTTTTGATATAAAACGGAATGAGTGACACCATAGCCACCGCACCCGAAATGGGACGTTTAAATTCATGGGTCATTGCATTGATTGAACTCTGGCGTAGTTTTTCTAACTTCCATTGCGAAACAAAGCTTTGGCTTACATAAAACAAACCGCCGATACTACACAGTATTAACAGCACAGTAAGTGCAGTTTGAAAAAGCATTTTCGATAGTATCACATCGTTGGGAGTTTCGATATATCCTATCACGGCTATCGATTTTTGAATATCAAGAATGATGGTGTCAGTGGCAAGATAATCGCTCAACGCAGTGTCGGGCTTGTTGCTTTTAAGTGTTTTATTTGTTTCTAAATCAATGTAATCGAAATAACTGTTTTTAATTTTATAACGTGTTTTCAAGTCAGTACGAAATAGGCTGTCTAAAACATTTAAATTGACAGGCATGTCGTTTTTGATTACAAATTGAGTAATCTTATCCATTATATTGGGATCGTTTTTATCGATTTTCAAATGATATGTAGAATCAGCTGTCGTTAATTTTTTCGTAAAAAACCGACCAGTGTCACTCGGGTTGCGATGATTAGCAGAATAAACTGAAAAGCCTCCTAATTTTTCACTTCGCTCGGAAATTTCCATTAATACAGCCTTTTCTGCCACTTGATTTGCATAATCAATGAGTTCCTTTTTATGCAGGTTATACATATTATGTATCCAAATAACCTGATTAGAAACAATAATTAGCGATATAAGTAAAATGATGACAGGAATAATTATATGTTTGGATTTCATAATATATTAATAAGCATCAATTAGTTATATGCCTTTTGTAAAGTTTTTTTAATTTATGTAATGCAAAAATACTAAAAATTAATCTCAAAAATCAGAATTGTGCTAGAATTGAGTTGCTTTTTTTTTGAATTTTCCGAAAAATTATTATTTTATTTGCAGTCGGTAATTTTAATAAATAATCATTATGAGAAAACGACTAAATTTTTGGACTTCATTTGCCTTTTTTATTGTGATGTTAATTGTTGCTCTAAATATTAAAATCAACATTCATCAAAAACAATTGAGTTTTATAAACTTTCAGAATATTGAAGCTTTATCGTATGCCGAAAGTAGTGGTAGTAGATGTTATGGTACTGGAAGTGTTGATTGTCCAATTAATAAAGAAAAAGTGCTTTATGTATATAATTAAATTTTGTTTGCTTTATTTAATTATATTAATGTTGTTGTTGATAGTTAGTTGTACCGACACTCAGCCTGGCACAGATTTATTTAAGGGAAAAGATAATAAGATATTTTCAACACCTTTGGTTGCCGATAGTGTGTATCTGCGTTACCCATTCCGCATAAAAAAAATGGGTGCCAATTTATTTATCAGCGATTTACATGGCTCTGAGTTTTACTGTTATCGTTTTAGTTACCCACAACTGCAATTAAAAGAGCGGTTTGCAGTGCGTGGGCAGGGTCCTAATGAATTTCTTGTTGTTGAAAGTATGCGGTTCAATAATAATGGAGATTTAGTTGTATTGGATGCCAACAAGAGTATGATAACTGCTTTTGATACAACAAAAATGGAGAAACGACAACAAATATAGCTTGATAAAAAATTGATTCGAACGCTCGATTTTGATTTCATAAATGATTCGTTGTTGATAGTACCCGATTATAGTGGTGTTAACCGCATTTGTATAATTAATGATAAAGGACATATTGTTGAAAAACTTTTTAAAATACCTACGAGAACCAAAACCAAAAGTAGTTCAGATAAAATTTTCAAATTATAAAAAGTATTCAGAATATGAAAACAAAAAATATCTTAGGCTTAGTAGCCATAGTAGCCGTAGCTGTAGCCATGGCATTTAACGTAACAGTAAGTAACAAAAAAACCGACACAGCAAGCTTGTTGGCATTGAAGAATGTGGAGGCGTTGGCGAGTGGGGAAAACTCAAGTTGTGCGAATGGTTGTATTGACAATGGTAACGGGTGTTATTGCTATGGCTGGTATCCCAACTATAGAGAGGCTAGGTGGAGATAGAGTATACAAAACCTACAAATCGAGCTTACCCATTTTGGGTAAGCTCTTCATCAACCAACTTAATGTATTTCATCATGAATAAAATTATAACCATTTTTCAGTTTTTCTTATTAATATTAGTTTTGAGCTGCTCCAATAATAAACAAGAAAAGTACCAGTCATCGAGAAAAAACATTGTAAATGTAACAAACAAAATTGTTTCTTTCGAAACTACGCCTGTTTTAATAGGCAACTACCCATTGTTATATAATACTTCAAAGTATTTGCTTATATCAGATTATCAATCACTTGTCGAACAAATACATATTTTTAACAAGCTCGATCTTTTATACATTAAAAGTACAGCATTACGTGGCTTAGGTCCTGATGAAATAACTCGGATTGGGCATGTTGCATACGATAAATCAAAAAACAGTTTTTATGTTTCAGATCACGGAAAAAGCAAAATAATGAGCTACAATATTGATAGCATAATAGCTTTAAATGATTATAGACATCATGTTAAAGAAAAAATGGAAAATAAAGAATTCCCTTCAACATACTTTTTTGTAAACGATAGTTTATCTTATGCGCAAATTATACAACCTACTGGAAATTATGGTTATAATGAGATATTAGCAAAGTGGAGTTATGTTACTGATAAAATCACTCCTTTGTATCAACACCCAAAAATTGAAAAGCGACGTGTAGTATTTACTGTGTCACTCGAAAATAAATTATATGTTGAATGTTATTTATATCACGATTTTTTTTACAATTTGTGACCTAGATGGTAATTTAATCCATAATGTTTATGGTCCAAATTGGGATCACAAAAAGTCAAATAAGACCATACATTTCAGCAAGGTGATAGTAGCTAAGAATAGAATAATTGCAGCGTATTCAGGCGGCGAAAATTTCAACGATGACGAGAAAACTGATAAACTGCTTGTTTTTGATATAAAAGGTGATTATATAAAAACATTAGAAATTGGTTATCGAATCGTTGATATGTGTTTTGACGAAGAAAATAGTCGAATATTTTTCTCATTTAATGATATGGTGCAATTCGGATATTTAGAAATAACAGATAATTTATTAAATTAGCTTTTGTGGTATCTCCTTAGTTTCATTGCATTTAACGTATTAGTAAGCAACACAAAAACCGACACAGCAAGCTTGTTGGCATTGAAGAATGTAGAGGCGTTGCCATAAAATTGAATGAATACTAAAAATGCAATGATGTAGTTTTAAAAAAAAACTGTTTTAAAAATATTTATGTTTCAACTCAAAATCATTCTCAAATCATTTCTCAAAATACTCACACTACTGTTCATTGCCATAGCGTTGGCAGTGGTGCTGCGTGTGTTTTTGTTTTCCAACTTCAAAATCCCGAGCAATTCCATGGCTCCGGCACTCCTATCGGGCGATTATATTATTGCTCTTAAGTTGATACCGGGGCCACGGATATTCAAAAATTTTGATTATTTCGAAAACGATGACAAGCCTCAGTTTTGGCGCTTAAAAGGTATCCGAGCTATAAAACGCAACGATGTGTTGGTGTTTAATTTTCCGTATAGCAATTGGAACAAAATGGGCTTCGATGCGCATGCATACTATGTGAAACGTTGCGTGGCTCTGCCGGGAGATAGCTTTTATATCGAGAATGGTATTTACAAAGTAAAAGGATATACCGAAAGCTTGGGAAACATTGATGCTCAAAATGCTTTTTCAAAAATGAAGGAAAGTGAAATTGATCCTATGGTTTTTAATACATTTCCTTATGAAGTTAATTCGCAAAAATGGAATATCAAAAATTTTGGGCCCCTGTATGTGCCCCGCAAAGGCGATTGTTTGAAAATGGATAGTGTTAATTTTGCCTTGTACTGTAAGCTTATCGAATACGAAACTGGTAGTAAAATTAAAAAGCATAACAATACTGTATTGCTAAACGATAGTGTTATAAATGCTTATACATTTACTACCAACTATTACTTTATGGCTGGCGATTTAGTGAGCGACTCGCGCGACTCGCGCTACTGGGGCTTGCTGCCCGAGGACCATATT
The DNA here is from genome assembly GCA_964515675.1 of uncultured Paludibacter sp. GTDB lineage: Bacteria > Bacteroidota > Bacteroidia > Bacteroidales > Paludibacteraceae > Paludibacter. The sequence continues at coordinate 11,740 of CAZEVV010000066.1, forward strand.
GTGGGAAAAGCAGCCATTATTTGGAAATCGGAAGACCCATATAGTGGGGAGGTGAGGTGGAAGAGAGTGATGAAAGCAGTGAAATAATTTACAATTTAATGATTTACGATTTACGATTGCCGATGTTTATAAAAACAAAAATTTCTAATCATATTTTTAAATTACTCATACTTTTGCCTTTGGGATTGGTGTTTGCCACGGTTTTTGCACAATGCGATGCAATGGCTATGGGTGTTGTTAGTGCCAAAACTTATTGGTTTTATGGTGCTATGGGTATTTGCGGTGTAACAACTATTGTATTTTTAGCTTTACGTAATCAATTCAAAATCAGGTTTTCGTTTGCTGAAATTTTGCTCGTGTTGTTTGCGGTACTTGGCTTGCTTCCGTACATTATTGGTGCGGAAGTGGTCGGTACCAAAGCGGTGGTGTTGGCTTTGCTGGTGGTGCTCTATTTTTATTTCAGAGTGGCATTGCAAGCTTTCAAATTGAGTGCTTATTTTTTTACAATACTTTTGCTTATTTCGGCATTGGTGCAGGCAGTGTGGGGCATGGCGCAATTGTATGGTTACTTGCCATCGCAGCACAATATGTTTGCACTCACGGGTTCGTTTTTCAATCCAGGGCCCTATGCTGGCTACTTGGCCATGCTTAGCCCCTTGGCTTTGTATTATGCGTTGTCCGATTATAGGGTTTTTCAAAATTCGTTTGCCGCAAAACTTAGTTTTTTCTACTTGCGGTGGGGTGTAGCAGCACTTACTTTGCTTGCTATTGTATTGGTATTGCCTGCAACTATGAGTCGTGCTGCGTGGTTGGCCTCGGCAAGTGCTTGTGTATGTGTGGGTTTTGCTTTTTTTGCATCGAAGTTTAAACTCCAAGCTTATATTGTGCGCTATAAAAAAGCATTAGCTGTTGCTATTGTTCTGGTGGTATTGCTGTTAAGCGCTGGTGGTTTTGCTATGTATCAGATGAAAAAAGACTCGGCCGATGGCAGGGCATTGATATGGAAAAATACACTAAGCGCTATACAGGATAATCCGTGGGGCGTGGGACTCGGGCATTTTGCTGGTGCATATGGCAAAGTGCAGGCTGCGTATTTCGAAAATGGTATGGGCACAGCGCAAGAGGAAAAAGTAGCCGGAAACCCCGAATATGCCTTTAACGAATACTTGCAAATTGGTCTGGAATTTGGTATTGCAGGACTTCTGCTTTTTGTGATAGCTGTGATATTGCTATTAAAAAAAGGCATGCATGAGCAAAAATATGGCGCAGTAGGTGCAGTTATATCGCTGCTTGTTTTTGCGGCTATGTCGTACCCATTTAGCATTTTAGCCTTTTTAATTGTAATGGTTTATTTGCTGGCCTATTTGTCGGCCGAGGCTAAGCTAACAAATAAAAAACTTTTGAAAGGCAGTTTTTTAATTCCGAAAACAATGGTTTATGTAATTCTTATTTTGAATAGTTGCCTACTTGCTATTGGCTTGTACAAACTATACCCTACATATCGTGCTTACACAGATTGGAACAATGCAAAAATGCTGTACCATATGCAGTATTATGCCGAGGTACTGCCCCAATATACGAGTTTGGCACCGCACTTATACGACCGTGTCGAATTTTTGTTCGAGTATGCACAAATACTCTCGAAAACGGCACACTACCAGCAAAGTAACGAAGTGCTGGCAAAGGCTACCACTATAAGTTGCGACCCAATGCTGTACAATGTGATGGGGCGAAATTATCAAGCTTTGAGAAATTACAAAGCAGCAGAACAAAACTTTGCGATGGC
>CAZEVV010000067.1:0-3652 GCA_964515675.1 uncultured Paludibacter sp.
ATTGAGCTAAAAGCGCATACAATTCGTCGCAATTGGCAACAAATGTTTTGGCTCCCGAGCTGGCCAATTCGGTGCGTGGGCGAAAGCCCCAAAGCACGCCCGCAAAATCGACATCGGCATTTATGGCTGTTGCAGCATCAACACCCGAGTCGCCAACGTAGAGAACAGCATTTTTCTCAACACCAGCCAGTGCTATAATTTCGTTCAAAATGCCAGCGTCGGGTTTCGCTTTGTGCCCTTGGCGTTGCCCAAAAACAGCTACAAAGCGTATGTTGGGAAAAAAACGTTCCACCAGTTGCGTAGTGCCTTCGTGCACTTTGTTCGATGCTACAGCCAATTGATAGCCCTCTGCTTGCAGTTTTTCGAGCAAGTCGTTAATGCCAGCATAAGGTTGCGTCAGGTCGTCGGAATGTTTGTAGTAATGTTCGATAAAGTACACACGCATCAAAGCAATCTCTTCGTTCTTGCGATGATTTTCGGGCAATGCACGTTCGAGCATTTTGTCGAGGCCATTGCCAATAAAGCTGTAATATGCGTCGACAGGATGTGTGGGGAACTTGTTTTGTTCGAGTGCGTAATTTACACTCGCAGCTATGTCGTGCACCGTGTCGAGCAAAGTGCCATCAAGGTCGAAAATAATTAGTTTTTTTTGCATAAGATATTTTTAAATTGATAAATATCCCGACTAAAATCGGGATGAAAAAAAAAGAAAGCTCACATGCCCAAGTAATAAAAAATGGTTTAAACATGCGGCGCAGTGTCAATAAATTTTACGCTTCACGCTAAGTTTTCGTACCCATTACCGATAGTCATTTCGGATGGAGTGAAGCAGTGAGCTGTGACTTTTATTAAAGTCGTTATTGATATTGCGCTACAAAAATAGCTTTTATTCTAATAAATTCATAGTTCAAAACCAAGAAAAACATTATTTGAAACCATATAGTAACGAAAAATCATTTTCGATTACAAAATGTTTAATAACTTCAAACACATTTCTTATATTTGCATCAAAGTATAAACACAAAAACATAGCATGCAAAACATAACACTCATCGACTGCGATTTCAGTGATGCCGCAGCGATTCTCGAAATTTTTAACGATGCAATTGTCAATAGCACAGCGCTTTACGATTATAAGTGTTGGGATATGGACATTATGCGCCAGTGGTTTGCCACCAAGGCTGCGGGCAATTATCCAATTATTGGTGCCATCAATGCCGATGGGCGGTTGGTGGGTTTTGCTTCGTATGGCGCATTTCGCATTCGTCCGGCCTACAAATATACCATCGAAAACTCGCTGTATGTACACAAAGATTTTCGCGGACAAGGCATTGGCAAAATTCTTTTAGCCGAAACCATTGAGCGTGCCACACAGCAAGATTATCATTGCATAATAGCCGTTATCGATGCCGCCAACCCCACCAGCATTGCCATGCATCAAAAACAAGGATTCGTCGAAGTAGGTGTTTTTAAGCAAGTAGGCTTCAAATTCGGACAATGGCTCGATGCCGCCTTTTATCAAAAAACGCTCGCAACACCTGCCCACCCCACTGAGTAAGAAGGAGCTGTTACGAGCGTTTGGGATGATTGTTTTTACATCAATAGTTCAACTTTTCGAGTCGTATCTGATTGTATTTTTCGTTTGTATTGTATTCGTTGAGCATTATGTAGCCATCTTTTGCTGGACGCGGAATGATGACATAATTCTTTTTTGATGTTATGGGTATGCGCTCAGTGTGTAAAGTGTTGTTTTTTATCGTGTTTATCACCAATTCGTACTCGTTGTTGTGCTCTTTGCCTTTTTTGTTGCTATGGCAAACTATGGCAGCCATATTGTTGTAGTGATATTGTGTGAAAAGCATATTGTTATCTTTATAAACTTTATTCATTTCGATCCTTTCAGAGTTGCTAAACTCGAAATTTTTATCGAAATTAAAAAAGAATAGATCTTTACTGTACGCTTTATCGAAGTTTAATATGCCTAATGATAAACCATATAAGGCAGCTAACGCATCCGACCTGCGCTTATATTCTTGTCCTACAAATGAAAATGAACCATCGTTAAACATAAAAACCGACGAAAGCAGAAAACTGCTTCTCGTATTGTTTATTTTGCTTTCTTCAGTAATGCTTATTTTGTCGTTCGAAATATCTTTCCATGTTTGATATTTTCGGTTAATTTCGATACCGTTTTTATCTAATAATATACGATAATAACCTTTGTAGTATTTCGATTTTTTAAGTTCTGGATTGTCGAAATATCTACCGAAAATTGCAATCGTGTCGCCAATTTGTTTCATATATGATTGATGGTATGTTTCCGAATTTACACTGTCAATTGGATAATCTAATGTCTTTTTTCCTGTATTTAAATCTAATCCGATGAGTTTAGAGCTTTTATATTTTCCATTGTCAATTGTTCTTTCTTTGAAGTAAATGTTAACGCTATCCATGAATAAATAATCGATGGTGTTGTAGGTTTTATTCATTGTACTTTTCATTTTTCGAGCTTGATTGTCAAAGGTGTATTCCCACATAAACTCACGGTCGAGCGTATAAAAACGCACATTACGTTCGTTGACATTGTTTGTCATGTTCCAACTACGCAACAATAAACCACTTTTCCCAGAGCCATAAACAGGGTCAATCAATGTCTTATTTCTCAATGAATCAAGTCGGTTACTTCTTTTTATTGGTTTGTGAGGCACTAAATCGAACTGATTGTCGATAAAAAGATATTCATTTGAAACAGTGTTTAATTTTAGCGAGATAATTAAATGTGAGTTGTGTACATGTGTTAATCCACTCGAACTTGACCTATACATTGTCATGTCGAGCAATAATTTATCGCCTACTAAGTGACAGTTTTCATAATTTTTAAAATAATAACTGGCGCCTATGGTATTGTACTCAACCACATGATAAGTTCCGGATGTAAGGTTGTTTAAGTTTTTGTCGAGTACTATATATTCCATTTTGTTGCTATCGCCAAAACTGTCGAGTTTATACAAATAAAAATATCCCCACAAACTGTTGTTGTCGTCGTGTATGATTTTTGAATACACTAAATTTCCTTTTGACATTGCGTAAAGGTTTTGAACCTGGGCATTAATGGTAAAGGCAAATGCAAATAAAAATAGCGCGAAATAAATTCGTTTCATAAAGAATGATTGTTGAGTGTTTAATATGCTTTTTGATTTTTTTTGCAAAAATAAAGAAAAATGTTTATCGCACAAGTTGTTTCGCAGTATTATTTTTTTTCTTTTGTTGATATGGGTTTTAAAACACGTAGAGGTTTTTAAACATGGAGACACGAAGGGATTTTTAAACACGAAGGCACAAAGGCACGAAAGGATTTTTAAACAGGAAGGCACAATGCTGTTAATTAATATTTTGAAGACGAAGACACGGAGGCACGAAGGTTAAGGCAGTCTGCTAGCGAGGTTTAGAGGCCAAATCCATTGTGCGATTGTTCGAATTTTTATGTTGGAGAAATGATATGCAGTAGTTATAATTGCCTTTCTCACACCTTTGTTAGGGCTAAAAATGTATAAAAACATCTTTCTACAAGCGGAGAAAACAATAAAAATGGGTTTTTATGCAGTCTACATTCGGAGAAAGTCACTCAAATGAATTTTTATGCAGTCTACAT
>CAZEVV010000067.1:3752-13279 GCA_964515675.1 uncultured Paludibacter sp.
AATTTTTATGCAGTCTACATCCGTAGAAAGTTGCTTTTATACATTTTTCTTGCTTTCTACATTCGTTGATAGTTATTTTTATGCATTTTTTGTGTTTCTACATTCGTTGATAGTTATTTTTATGCTTTTTTTTATGTTTCTACATCCGTTGACAACCATTTTTATGCATTTTTCATGCCGTCGGCATACAGCGAATGCCGCTAGCGTGGATTTATCACCCTTTGGTCGCTGATTGTTGGTTGCAATTTGTGCTACGATGTCTTAATTTTATTTTAAAAAAGGATAAACTGCATTTATTATTACAATTTCCACCAACTGTTTTGGCATTTGCAGTCGACATTGAACAAATCGAAGGTGTAAGCCAAACCAATTTTCAGACCGATTGATTGTGGTTTAATGTCGCCAATGAAGTTGGTGGCTGTAATGCCAGCATATTCGTCGGGCACAAGAAGGTTGATATTGCGTTGTTTGATGTTTTTTGTGCCATACTGGTAATTGAGTTCGGTGTGCAAAGCCCAAAATTCGTTGAGCTGAAACGAAAGTCCTACTTGTGCTGTGTATGTGCGCGAAACGCCAAACTGAGGCATGGCCGATGGTTGGATATAATTATCGAATTTACCAAAAAGTAGCGGGTGAAAATCATCTACATTCACATGTATATCGCTGAAGTAGGCTTGGCGGTTGATGGTGCCTGCCAAAATGCTGCGCTTTTCGCTGAGGTAAGTGTTGAGCACCATTCCGGCCGACATATTCAAGCTTATATCGGGGGTGATGAGCTGGCGGAAGTGCAGTTTGAAAGGCACCGAAAGATTGCTCACACTTTGATGCTCGGTGGTGTGCAGCTGTTGGCGCAATTGGTAGTGATAGCCACTCCATGCATCGAACATTTGTAGCGAATCGCGGCGGCCATCGAAATTGTATTTAGCGGCAAAACGATTGTATTCGGCGCCTATGCTAAAGCCAAATTTGTGATGAATGAAATGTGCATATTCGATGCCCGCATTGAGCACTGGCGTAAAACTGCTTGCTGCTTCGGCGCTTTGGTATTGAAGGCGCGATAATGCAGGTGTAGCATAAAACATTAGATGGTCGGGGCGCTGACTCGAAGGATAGTAGCCACGTGCTAGTGTTGGCATTACTCCCAAAATTATTATATAAAGCAAGCCAAAAATTGCTTTTTTGTGCCCATTTGAGGCTATAGTGTTTCGTTTCATTTGTCTTCAATTATGAGTTTGTGTGTTTCGATGGTGATGCCATTTTGAACAATGCGTACAAAGTAAATACCTGCTTTGTGGCTTGTGTTGAATGTAAAATTGTTGCCACGTTTTTCGATATTGCTTAATGCGAGTCGTTTGCCATCGGAGCTAAATAGTTCAATTTGCGTGTTTTCGTCGGCACTATAGGCCGATTCAATTTGCACGGGCGCATTTACCTTTGCCGGATTTGGGAAAATTTTCGACATCGGAACTGTTGCTGTGTGTTTGAGTTCGAGCACAATGGGTATGTTACCATCATAATAAATCTCTACTTTGTACTCGCCTGTTGGTACATAGTTTTCAAAACCTATGTATTGTTTGTTGCCCTCTATTTGTTGCCCGTTTCTGAACCATTTGTAGGTGGCGCGCTCCAAAAATTCGCGTTTCAGCGGGTTGGCCACTGCTAGCACTTGGTTGAAAAGTACTACAACAGATAGGTCGTCGAATGAAGTTACCCACTTGGCATACAAATCGACATTGCGGTAAGTGCCCAAAACTATGCGTTGTAGGGGATTGCCTTCAAAATCGGGGTTTTCGTACCAACCTTCGAAACGATAGCGTTGCTGGCGCGTTGGTGTTTCGGGACGTATGGTTTCGTTGCCATCGAAGTGTGTGATGGGGTTGAGTAAGTCGCCTCCATTGCTGTGGTAACGTATGGCGTAAAGCCTTACGCTGCGCGACACCGGCAAATAGTTTTCGTCGCCAGCATAGTGTATATGTGCCAACACTTCGTCGGCAGGTAAATCCATTAACATACAGTTTGCAATGCCTTGCTTCACATTTGCACTTATGTTAATGCCGCAGCTCGGAATGTTCACACTGATTTTGCCTGTTGGAATATTGGCATTGGGCGTACCAGTAATGTAGCTGATGATTGTTTTTTGTGTGTCGTTGGAGAAAGCTGCCGATATTTGCGGCAATGCTTTTTTGATAGTCAATTTGCCTTCGACAATATTTAAATTGTAGTTTTGATTGCATGCTAAATTGCCTTTTTTAATGTTATACACATTGGGTTTTTCGCCCGCATCGCGTTCTGGTTTTCCGCTTATCATGCTGGGTAAATACTCAACTCCGCGAGTGTCGAAAACCCTAAAGCTGAATGCTGGGTCGGCTTGTCCGTATTCTTTCTCGGCTGAAATAATTTGTATGTTCAATTGCTTTTGCGTTACAGTCATTTGCCCTGCTACATATCGAATGTTGTAGTTCAAGCTACCATTTCCGCTGGCCATTGCAGCTACAATAGGGTAGGTGCCTATGGCGGCACTTTCGGTTGCGCCATTGCTATTCATAAATACAAAGGCAATATTGTCGTTGTTGAGTAATGGGCGGTCGATGCTGAATTCGTTGCCCGTAAAACTATACACATCGCCATATTCTTTGTTAATATTGTTGGCCGTAATAGTAATGTTGCGCGGCCTTACCTTAAATGTCGCATTCTCAAATTTGATGTTGTAGTTTTCCAAGCCATAACCCGAAACATCGGTAATGCTAAGCATATATTCGCCCACCGAAGCGGTTTTTTGTGTTGCAATGCTGTTGAGTTTTGCCGTATTTATTTTGTCGTTGCCAATCAAATCGGCATTGTTTACAGTAAATTCGGTGCCTTTAAAAATATATTCGCTGCCATATTCTTTGTTCAGCGTGTCGGCCAATACAATAATCGACTTGGGCGTCACTTGTAAGTTTCCATCAACAAACTGCAATGTGTAATTATTCAATCGTTTGCCATGTGCTGCAATTATTTGTAAGGGATAATTGCCCACCGTTGCATTTGCGTTTTGTCCCAACGATTGTGTTGTGATGCTCGTGATGCTGTCGGTGTGCAGCAGTGCATTTGTGTTCACAATAAAGCCTTTGCTCACATTGGATAGCACATCGCCATACACTTTGCTTGCGTTAGCCGCCCTTACGCTAATTGTTTTTGGCTGTATGTCGAGCGTTCCGTTGGCGTAAGTTATGGCATAATTGTTTAGTCCGTTGCCTGTGGCTGTGTGCGGAACAATGCTGTAATTGCCCACGCTGCAAGTGTCGGGCAATCCTGCACAGGTAGTTGCAATGCTCAGCACTTTGTCGCTACCAAACAGTGGCGTTGGACTTGTGCTAAATGCATCGCTGGCAATTGTTAAGCTTTGTCCGTATTGCTTGGTGGCATTGTTGGCTTTTATGTTTAGTGGCGCTTTTGCTATTTCGAAATCCACTTTTGCATTGTTCAACAAAGTGTAGTTGATGCTTGTGGCATAACTCAATTCAATTTCGGCGCTATAGTTTCCTGCATTTGTTGGAGCTGCATAGCTGCTATTGGCGGGGTTGTTTTTGTCGGTGTAGCGAACGAAGAAATGCTCGTTTTGTTTCAACGATGCTATGCTCAATGTTGCGGTGCATGTTTTGGGTTGGGCGTTGTACACGAGTTGCTCGGGCGGCGCAATACTAGCGCTAATTGTTTGTTGTGCAACGCTTAGCTGCCCTGGCAAATAACTGAAATTGTAGTTGAGCACTGCATTGCCATAAGCCATCGACGGGAAAATGCTGTAGTTGCCCACAGGTGCCGAGGGTTCGATGCCAGCGCTGCTAAAAATCACAAAATAAATGCTGTCGCCAGCTATCAATTCTTGGTCGGTGCTGAATTCTTTTCCTGTAAAATTCAATAATTCGCCATAGGGTTTTGTGCTGTTGTTGGCACGAATTGTAATGTTTTTTTGCGTCACACGCAATATGCCATTAAGCATTTTGATGTTGTAATTTTCGAGGCGATAACCGCTGAGACTCACTATGGAGAGTTGATGGTCGCCAACAGGTGCTTTTGCTATAGTTGCTGCCGATTGTAGCTGTGCGCTGTCAATACTATCGGTACCAATCATTTGTGCTTTGTCGTAGCTAAATTCTTTAGCACTAAAAGTATAGGTATCGCCATAGGTTTTTGTAATTGTTGCAGCCGAAACTGTTATGTTTTTTCGTGTTACATAAAGCGTAGCATTGTTGTACTGAAGATTGTAGTTTTCGAGGCCGCGGCCTGTGGCATTGTTAGGCACTATTACGTAGGTGCCTGCAGGTGCGTGGGCTACAAAGCCAGTGCTTGCGAGTGTGAGCGCTTGCACAGTGTCGTTGTTGGCAAGCGATATGGGGTCTACAAAAAATTCTTTTCCTGACGCAAGGTAATTATCGCCATATACTTTTGATACATCGAGTGCTTGAATACGTAAATTTCTTTTCAGTACTTTAAAATTTCCTTTCTCAATCGCTATTTCGTAGTTTGCAAGTCCGCTGCCATTAACTTTGCTAATGTCGATGTCGTAGTCGCCCACCAAAGCATTGGCCGTGAGTCCTGCGCACATAAATTCAACGCTGCTTATCATATCGCTGCCATACAATGGTTTCAAGTTCGCCTCAAAAGCATCGTTGCTCAACACCCAATTGTCGCCATAGGTTTTAATGGCATCGTTGGCTTTTATTGCGATGTTTGCTTTTGTAATTACGAATGTTTTTGTTGGTGCGTAGGCCAATTCGTAATTGAGTGCCCCAGCATTTGTGAGTTCGAAAGTGGCCGTGTATTCACCTGCATTGCTTGGAGCCGTTGTGCTGTTGTAGCTATTGTCGGCATTAAAGTAGCGTATAACGTAGTGGCTGTGCAATTGCAAATTGCTGTCGCTGGTAGTTGCGGTAAATGTTTTTGCTTGTGCATTATAGCTCAAATTAGCCGGCGGAAAAATATCGGCCGTAATGTCCTTTTTTATAACATTTAAAGTGCCATTGATGTATGTAAATGTGTAGTTCAAACTTCCCACACCATGTGCGCTTGCGGGCACAATATCGTAGCTGCCTATGGGCGCACTGCTACCCGCACCATTGCTTTTAATCAATACAAAGCTAATGTTGTCGCCTGTAACAAGCGGCACATCGGTGCTAAATTCGGTGCCGTCGAAAATCAGATTGTTGCCAAAAGCTTTGTTGGTGCTGTTGGCAATTATGCTGAGTGGTTTTGGGTTTACTCTGAAATTGGCTGCGTTTATTTTAATGTTGTAATTGTCCAAACGATTGCCCGTAATTCCACTCATTGCAATGGCATAATCGCCCACATTGGCTTATGTGGCACAACCTGCCGATGCCAACTGCAAAGTGTTTACGCTATCATTGTCAATGAATTGCGATTTGTCGGCAATGAATTCCTTTCCTGTAAATGTATAAGTTTCGCCATATGTTTTTGTGATGGGCAAAATGCTTATTTCTACATTTTTTTTATCGACCGTTAATGTGGCATTGTTGTACGAAATATTATAATTCGATAGTCGGTGGCCTGTAGCATTGTTGATAACAATGGCGTGATTACCAACATTGGCATCGATGGCAAATGCAGTGGATTGTAATTCGACAGTGCCGATGGCATCAACACCAACCAAAGCGTTGGGGGCAATGTAAAACTCAGTTCCTGTGGGTGTTATTGCTGTGCCATACGTTTTTGTATTGTTGATAGCACTCACTGTTATTGCTTTGGGATGTACAACGAAGTTGCCAGGCACAAATTGTATGTCGTAGTTGCTCACGCCCATACCTATGGCTTGTGTCGCAACAATCGGGTAATGGGCAACTTGAGCTGTTGCGGGCAGTGCATCGCAAAGCATTTCGAGCTCGTATATTTTATCGCCTGCAAATAGCGGATTCATGCTCATTGTAAAACCTTCGCGTTGCAATGTTTTTGTTTCGCCATAGGTTTTTTCGGCATTATTTACTGTAATTGTGAGTGGTGCTTTTGTTATTGTAAAGTGCTTAATGGGCGTGTTATCAATATAATATTTGAGCAAATTTACGTGACTCAACTCAAAAGTTGCCACGTAGTCGCCCACCGTTGCAGGCGCCGTAAAGCTGTTGTAGTAAGGCGTTCCAGGTCGGTTTACATATCGAATAAAATAGTCGATATTCATTTGCAGCCCTGCAATATTGGTAGTTGCCGTAAAGTCTTTTGTTTGTCCGTTGTATTGCAAATTGGCAGGAGGAAAAATATCCACAATCAATTCTTTGGTTGGCAATACATTATGACTGATGGTTTTTGTGCATCCTTTGCTTGTGGTAACTGTAAGTTTTACGTTGTACGGAATAAAGTCGTAGTAGGTATGTTCAGGGTTTTTGAGTGCCGAATACGACCCATCACCAAAATCCCAATAATAATTCGTTATTATGTCGCCCACGGCAGTGCTGTTGTCGATAAATTGAATTTTACCAGCATCAACAGCAAAGTTTGTGAAGTTGGGTGTAATTTTCACATGGTCGATTATGGTGGATACTGTAATGCTTCCGCACGAACTGCTCGCATCGTTCATTTCGCAGTAATAACGAATGTTTTCGAGGTTTTGCGATTGCTCAACAATGGCTATATGTGGCTGTGCAGCACTCACACTTGCTATGGGTTTACCGTCGGAGCGCGACCAATTGTAGCTGCTAAAGCCAGTAGGTGCTACTATCGTTGCATCGGCATTTTCGCAGCTAAAAGTACTCAGTTCGATACGTTTGGTTTCGGCCCAAAAGTAGCCATGTGCCGAGTGATTGCCAGCCACATCGTGTAGTGTGCCTGTGTCGAGCAAGCAATCATGCGTGATTACGCTAATTGTAACTGTTTTACCTATGTGTTGTAACAGGTTTACATTTCCCGAAATCCAAGGTTGATAAAAGAATTCTTGTCGTCGTGTGCTCGATCCGCCAATTGATGCCTGACAATTGCTGTTTCTTATCAAACCACTACCATCAGTGGCTATTGTTGAGTAGCTGCTGCAGGGTAATGTGTATGACATTCCGTTGTCGTCGGTAACGGTTATTTCCATAATATAACTAGGGCGTTGTTCTCCTAAATGATTATCGCCCGGAGGTGTGTGAAGTACAGCAGCCAATTTGTATGAAAAGAGCGTGGTGTTGGGCGTGACCTTAAAGCTGTATTCGATTTTTTCGGCAGCCGAATAATTTAGATATACTTTTGGAGAAGCAGTTAGCCACGATTCACAGGTATTGGGTTGCCCTATTCGAGCTACTGATTTGTTGTCGGGGTTCGTTAATAAATCACAGGCTATAATTGGGTCGTATGATGCTGATTTTGCAATAATTTTTATACGCTCCGAGCTAGTTGTTAATGGCGTCCAACTATATTCGTAGGCGCCACTTGTTGTGTTATAAAAATAATTACCTGTAAATTGTTTCCAACCATTGAGCGACCCATCTTCGAAACTCAAATTTGGCGTGTCTGTGTTGGTTTGTCCGCAAGCCATGCGAAGGCTTACCAACAAAACTGTTAAAATCAAATACAATTCTCTTTTCATAACAATAGCATTTTTTTGTTTGTTCAAAGTCCCATCTTCTCCATTTAAGCAATACAAATGTGCATTTGCATACCCTAGTTGTTGGATCCGATTCGGACAAAGCAATCGTGAGCATTTAAAGTATTTTCTTTAAATGTACAATTGCAATAACGATTCAAAAATTTTTATTACACAACAAATAGCCCTGCTAGCACTAAATGCGCAGCCATTATTTGTTTCTGTTTTCAAAATTTTGTAAAACAATTTCAAAAAAACTTTGTAAGAAATGGCATTCTTTTGGCAGTAGGAAGGAATTGTTCAGTGTCAGTACGAACAATACGCTGTCAAAATACTTTCAAATCAGCTATTTGCGATGTTTAAATAAGCTCAATTCGATTGCCAATAAATTAGCGGTTAATTTATCGATAGCAAAGATAATTCTTTTTTCGATTTTCACAAATATATTTGAAATTAGGTTAAGTAATTCGTTTGTTTAACTTGTATTATATTAAAATTATTGCTACAAGCTTTGTAGTGATTTTTCCAATTATATCAGCCTAAACGCAATGTTCGAAATATCCAATCCTTGCTTATTATGTCCACTTTTATTTGGTTATAAATGATTTTGTCATTTTAAAATTCATCTTTTATTTAATTTTAATTAAAGAATAAGCTTGCCCCACCCGAAAAAAAATATTATATCTTTGCCTTTCAATACATTCACATCAAAAAAATGTTATAAAAAAATGAAACAACTATCCATTATCATCATGGCAGCTATCATGCTCGTGGGTTGTGCGAAAAACACAAACCCTTTTTTCGAGGCTTACACCAACGAATACGGTGCGCCTCCGTTCGACAAAATTAAGGTAGAACACTACATGCCGGCTTTTCTCGAAGGTATTAAACAGCAACAGGCCGAAATCGATGCCATTGCCAACAGTACCGAAGCGCCTACTTTCGACAATGTAATTGCTGCTATCGACTTTAGCGGCGAGTTGCTTACAAAAGTGTCAAATGTGTTTTTTGGACTTTATGCCGCCGAGTCGAACGACGAAATGGCTAAAATTGCCACCGAAGTTTCGCCGCTACTTACCGAGCATGGCGACAATTTGTACTTGAACGAAAAGATTTTCGAGAAAGTGAAATCGCTATACGAAACACGCGAAACGCTTGGCTTGAATCCTGAGCAATTGATTTTGCTCGAAAAGTACTACAAAAACTTTGTGCGTAGTGGTGCTGCTCTTTCGGCCGACGACAAAGCAAAACTACGCGAAATAAACAAAGAAATTGGTGTTTTGCAACTTACTTATGGTCAGAATATTTTGGCCGAAACCAATAGCTACAAACGCTATGTCGACAACGAGGCCGACCTTGCTGGTTTGCCACAAAGTGTAATCACAGCGGCAAAAGAAGATGCCAAAAAAGATGGACAAGAAGGCAAATGGTTGTTTACAACGCACAAAACTAGCTTTATTCCTGTGTTGCAATATGCCGAAAACCGCCCTTTGCGCAAGGATTTGCTTTTGGCTTACTACAACCGCGCCAACAATGGCAATGCCAACGATAATAAAGCGGTAATCAACAAGCTTATGCAATTGCGTGTACAACGTGCGCAAATGTTGGGTTTCAATACGCCCTCCGATTTTATTTTGGACAATACAATGGCCAAAGACACTAAAACGGTTATGGATTTCTTGAATACGCTTTGGGAGCCTACCAAAAAGAAAATGTACGAAGAAGCTGCCGAACTCCAAAAAATGATGGACGCTGAGGGCAAAGGCGAAAAACTCGAAGCGTGGGATTGGTGGTATTATACCGAAAAACTCCGCAAAGCAAAATATGACCTCGACGAAGAGCAAGTGCGTCCTTACTTCAAACTCGAAAATGTGCGCAAAGGTGCTTTCGATTTGTGTACCCGTTTGTGGGGGATTAAATTTGAGCCTATTGCCAATTTCCCTGTGTACCATGCCGAGGTTGAGGCTTTCAAAGT
>CAZEVV010000068.1:0-6457 GCA_964515675.1 uncultured Paludibacter sp.
GTGTGTGTACAACTATTTTATTTTTAAAGAATTGCACAAAAATAAAAATGATTGAACCATAAATTAGTGCTATGAGCTTAAAAATTTGGAGTACATCGAAGCCCATTAACAAAAGTTTTTCGATAAAAAACGATAGTATTGTGGCTGCTAATCCAAAGCCAGCAGCAGCAATGCCTGTCATCAATCCTTTGCGCTCGGGAAACCATTTTACCGGTGAAGTGAGCGATGCCAAATAGCCAAATCCCGTGCCAATGCCGCCAATTACACCAATTCCTAACAATATGAGCAAGAAATTTCCGTTAGAATAGCCCGCAATTAAATACCCTGTGCTGAAAAGTATGGCTGAGATAATGGCTAAATTTTTACTTCCCCAACGTGGCTCCATGCGACCAGCAAATATCATTGTTGCAGGAAATACTGCAATCAAAAAGCCAAAAACGAGTTGGGTTTGCGTAGCTGTCAAATCATAATTGTTTATTAATTCGGGTGCAATTATGCTCCACGCATAAACACCACCCAAACAAAGCATTATGATAAACGACGATAAAACTGTGATGTATTTGCTCATTGATTAAAAATTTGTTGTTTTTATTTGTTCAATTTTTCCGATTTCGCGATAACTTCGTTGCGCAACATATTTTTGTAGGCAATAATTTTTTCTCGAAGTTCGGGACGGGCAGTTGCCACAATTTGCGCAGCTAATATTCCCGCATTTTTTGCGCCATCAAGTGCTACCGTTGCAACAGGTACACCGCCAGGCATTTGTAAAATTGAAAGTGCCGAGTCCCAGCCATCAATCGAGTTCGACGATTTTACTGGCACACCAATAACAGGTAGTGGCGACATGGCTGCAACCATACCTGGCAAATGCGCTGCGCCACCTGCACCAGCAATTATAACTTCGATGCCACGCGTATGTGCTTCGCTCGCAAATTTGAAAAGTTTTTCGGGTGTGCGGTGCGCCGAAACTATGTCGACTTCGCTCGGCACACCAAAATAATTGAGCATGTCGATGGCTTGTTGCATTATGCGTAAGTCCGAATCCGAACCCATTACAACGCTCACTAATTTTTGTTCCATGATTTTACTTTTAATATGTTTTTTACCTTGTCGGCTTTTTCGATGGCCGATGTCAGTGTGTCCGAAATAATTGTTACGTGCCCCATTTTGCGCGATGGTTGGGTTGTTTTTTTACCATACAAATGTATATTCACTCCTTCAATGGCCATGCATGCATCTATTCCTTCGTAATAAACGGCACCCGAGTGATTTTGTTCACCCAATAAGTTGATCATTACAGCAGGCATAATTTGTTGCGTGCTGCCCAACGGTAAGTTGAGAATGGCGCGTAAATGCTGTTCGAATTGCGATGTAACCATGCTTTCGATGGTGTGATGACCACTGTTGTGTGGGCGTGGAGCTATTTCGTTCAAAATCACATCTCCTTTTTTGTCGATAAAAAATTCGACAGCAAGCAAGCCCGACATGCCCAATAATTCGATGAGTTTTGCAGCTGTTGTAATCGCTGTTTCGGTTTGCGCTGGCGTAATTGCTGCCGGACAAAGTAGTTTTTCAACCAAATTTGCTTCGGGGTCGAATGCCATTTCAACTACCGGAAAGCAACGTATTTCGCCATTTGCGTTGCGTGCAGCAATCACTGCAATTTCGTTACTTATTTCTACCATATTTTCAACCACCGATGGGCTGTCGAAAAGTTTGTCTAAATCGTTTTCCGATTTAATTACTGCCACACCGCGCCCATCATATCCGCCTTTGCGTAGTTTCTGAACGAAAGGAAATTTTAGTTCGCCATTTTTTAAAGCTGTAATTATTTCATTTTTATTGTCGAATAATGCATAGGGCGCAGTTGTGATTTCGTTTTCGGCATAAAAATTCTTTTGTAAACCCTTATCTTGTATCAACTCGAGGGTGCAAGGGTCGGGGAGTATAGTTAGTCCTTCGGCTTTTAACTTATACAATGCTTCGATATTGATGCTTTCCATTTCGTAGGTTAGCATGTCGAGGCCTTGTCCAAAATTATATACGTCGTCGAAATTTAACTGATGACCAATGGTGTGTTGCGTTGCAATACCGGCTGCTGGACAATCAACAGCTGCATCGAGCACATAAGTGCTTATGTCCCATTTGCTTGCTTCTTGAATGAGCATTTTGCCCAATTGTCCACCCGAAATAATACCTAATTTGAAATTTGATTTATTGATATTGTTCATGAATTTTTTTAGTCTTTTGCTTGTTTTTTCGAATGACAATTTGTTTGAATAATTATGCAAATAATAACTAAATGCATATTCTACTGTAATTTGTGCACAAAATTAGTTGTTTTTTCTGATATTTCAATTGCTTTAAAACTAAAATTATGTTGAAATTACTGTAAAATCAAGCTGCATTTAAATGAGAAATAGTGCTTTGGAGAAAAATTTGTTTTTTTTATTCTGAATAATGTCAATCGATGCATTTGCAAATGCACCTGTTTTTAAAGACTATTGTTTAATACAACTTTGATACTTAAAATTATTTGTTTTACACCGCAAAATTGCTTTAATATTATTTGTATTGGTTTTAAATTGATTTTTAAATGAAAAGATACATGCTTTTTTATGATATTTTTTATGTGAATTTTGCCATCTCTACATTGCAATTTGGGAAAAAAGCAATATCTTTGCACAAAATTTATGATTGATAGATTTTTTCTGGTGCATCGATATTCAAAACACTATTATATTACAGCTAATGAACTTATTGGATCAAATTATGGAGCGTGCCAAGGCCAATCCACAACGTATTGTATTGCCCGAAGGTACTGAAATTCGCACACTCAAAGCGGCGGATATTATTCTTAAAGAAAAGGCAGCGAAGTTGATTCTTATCGGCGACGAAAATGAAATTATGAAAATTGCAGCCGAAAATAATTTAACGGCTATTTCGCAAGCAACAATTCTTAATCCGGAAACCGACGCAAAAATGCCTGTTTATGCCGATTTGTTATATCAAATTCGTAAAAGCAAAGGCATGACACCCGAGCAAGCTGCTGAGTTGGCAAAAGATCCTTTGTATTTGGCTTGTTTGTTAATTAAAAATGGCGATGCCGATGGCGAGTTGGCTGGTGCTCAAAATACTACAGGCAATGTATTGCGTCCTGCATTTCAGATAGTGAAAACAAAACCAGGAATAAGCGTGGTGTCGGGTGCAATGCTCATGTTCACACCTACGCCCGAATATGGGCAGGATGGCTTACTCGTTTTTGCCGATGTGGCCGTAAACCCTTGCCCAACAGCAAAAGAATTGGCCGAGATTGCAGTTTCGACAGCCGAAACAGCACAAGCCATTGCAGGTTTCGAGCCCAAAGTGGCTATGTTGAGTTTTTCGACCAAAGGCAGTGCAAAGCACGAATTGGTTGATAAAGTGGTAGAAGCAACTGCTTTGGCTAAAGAGATGAATTCGCAATTGCTTATCGAAGGCGAGTTGCAAGCCGATGCAGCGCTTGTGCCGTCGGTAGGACAAAGCAAAGCGCCGGGAAGTGCCATTGCAGGGCATGCCAATGTGTTGGTATTCCCCGATTTGCAAGCCGGAAACATTGGCTATAAAATGGTTGAGCGCTTTTCGGGTGCACAAGCTGTGGGTCCTATTTTGCAAGGAATGGCTGCACCTATCAACGATCTTTCGCGTGGTTGCTCGGTGGAGGATATTGTTCGCATGATTTCGATTACAGCAAATCAGGCAATTAAGTAATTATTATTGGATTGAAAATAAGTATTTGAAAATAAATATATTGTATGGCAGAAGATTTTATTGAAGCGATTGAGCGCTACGGCTTAAGCAAGCGTAACAGAAAACGCTCGCTTTTTTCGCGTATTGGTGTTGTAGGGTGTGGCAAAGAAGGTAGTGTAATTGCAACTATTGCAGCTCTTAAAGGTATCGAAGTGGTTTTTCTTGAACCATCGCAAGAAAAAATTGATAACGCTTATGCGCGTATCGAGGGCAAATTGGACAAAAAAGTGTTGAACTGGGGTTTGACAGTGAACGAGAAGAAAGCCATTCTTGGTCGTATTCAGGGAATTACCGAATACGAAGGTTTTGCAGGTTGCGACTTTGTAATCGAAGCTATTCGTTACGACGACAATACTGGCGAGCGTCATGTACCTGAACGTAAAGAAGTTTTCCAAAAACTCGAAGCTGTATTGTCTGACAAAGCCATTATCGCTTCAAACGTATCAACAGTTGTTGTAACTGAGCTTGCCGCCGAATTGAAACATCAAGATCGTTGCATAGGTTTGCACTTTTTGTCGAATATCCCCGATTCACAAATTATTGAAATTGTTCGTGGGTTGAATACGTCTGACGAAACTTACGAAAAAGTATGCTTATTTGCCAAAATGATTGGTCATGATTATGTGCCAGTAATGGAGTCGGCAGGTTTAATTAGTTTGCGCTTATTCCTTATTCAGCTCAACGAAGCTTGTGCCATTTTAATGGAAGGTATTGCAAGTAAAGAGGATATTGACCGTGTGCTGACAGTTGGTTTTGGTCACCGCCAAGGTGTGTTTCGCACAGCCGACCAAATTGGTGTTGAGAAAATTGTGAAATTGCTCGAAAACTTGTACGATGAGTATGGCAATATTAAGTATAAACCATCGCCTGTATTGTTGCAACTTTCGCGTGCTCGCCACTATGGTGTAAGCAAAGGCAAAGGATTTTATAGTTACGATGAGCAAGGTAATATTATTAAATAAGGAGGAAAAATAAACATGAAGATATTAGTATTAAATTGTGGCAGCTCGTCGGTAAAGTATAAGCTTATCGATATGCAATCGAAAGAGGAGCTTGGCTCGGGTGCTGTTGAAAAAATTGGCATGAAAGGGTCGTTCTTGAAACATGTTCGTCGCGATGGACAAAAAGTAGTTTGTAAAGGCGAAGTGCTTGAACACCAATTGGCAATCGAATATATTTTGGGTATTTTAACCAGCGAAAAACATGGCGCAATTGCTTCGCTCGAAGAAATTTCAGCTGTAGGACATCGTGTGGTGCATGGTGGTGAGAAATTTAATTCAAGTGTTTTAATTACTGACGAAGTGATTGAAAAAATAGTTGAATGTATTGATATTGCACCTTTGCACAATCCGCCCAATTTGGCTGGTATTTATGCCATCAACGAGTTGTTACCATCGGTGCCTCAAGTGGCTGTTTTCGATACTGCTTTTCACCAAACAATGCCTGAGTATGCTTATATGTATGGTATTCCATATTCATTGTACAAAAAATATGGTATCCGTCGTTATGGTTTCCACGGCACAAGTCACCGCTATGTTTCGAAACGTGCTTGCGAATTTTTGGGTCTCGATTATAATTCTACAAAAGTTATTTGTGCGCACATTGGTAATGGTGCCTCGGTTACTGCTATCGAAAACGGAAAATCAATCGATACATCGATGGGCTTTACTCCCATCGAAGGTTTGATGATGGGTACACGCTCGGGCGATGTTGATTTGGGCGTTGTTACTTTCCTAATGGAAAAAGAAATGATTGGCGCAAGTGCTGTGTCGGCATTGTTTAATAAACACAGTGGGGTTTTGGGTATTACAGGTTTGTCGTCGGACATGCGCGATGTTGAAAACGCGATTAAAGAAGGCAACGAACGTGCAAAATTGGCACTCGACATGTACGAATATCGCATTAAAAAATACATTGGCTCGTACATTACAGCCATGAATGGTGTTGATGTTATTGTATTTACGGGTGGTGTTGGCGAAAATCAAACACCTACGCGTCAGTATGTTGCCGAATCGTTAGGATTTATGGGTGTGAAAATGGATAATGAATTGAATGCTAAAACTCGTGGCAAAGAAATGTTGTTAAGCACCCCCGATTCAACGGTGAAAGTGGTTGTTATTCCAACCGACGAAGAATTTATGATTGCTTCGGATACGCTTGAAATTCTTGAAGCTAGATAATTTTTTTTATTGGTTTATAAAAATTCAATAAAAAGGAGCAGATGAAAGTCTGCTCCTTTTTTTATTGAAAAATATGTATGCGTGTATTATTACAATATTTAAAAAACAAATTATAATTAATCTATTGTATTGATTTTAATTCAATTATCTTCTTAATTAATTCAATTGGCAAAGGAACATCGAGCTTGAAATGTAAACTCGCTTTTGTGTTTTTTGCTCTGTATGCAGCTAATTCATTTTCAATGCTTTCCAACCCGTAAATTGGATAAAAACCTATGTGTTTTTCGTAAGCTGCAAAGTAAAGATATGTTTTGCCAACTTTAAATGCTGGTATTTTGTAGCTGATGCTTTCCTCGATATTGGGATTGAAATCGAAAAATATTTGTCGAAGTTCATACAGTTTTTCCTGACACTTAGGGTCGAATTGTTGAATGTATTTTTCTACAGCAGACATATCTTTTTTATTAAAATTGTAACTGAAATATAAT
>CAZEVV010000068.1:6557-13129 GCA_964515675.1 uncultured Paludibacter sp.
GCATTCGTAAGCATTAATAATTTGTCCAACAATTGATCGTTGTGCAATTTCTCTTCTTCGCTGAGCGAGCGCCATTCCTTGATAAGTGCAATGTGTTTTTCGTGCAATACGGCCAATGCGTCTTTGCGTTTTTCAACATTGCTCAATAAAGTTAAACGGCGCGCTTCGGCCTCAGCGCCAAGTAGTTCAATAATGCATTCGCGAGCCAAATTATAATCGTCAAAAATCATTTCTGTGAATTTTGCTGATAAATCTCTGTTTTTTACCAAATCGGCATAGCGTTGCATGAGTTCTGTATTGGCATTAAGCAAGTTGGTCTCAATTTGAATAAGATTGTATCGCAAAAATGGCCATTTGTGTGCGTTTAGTTTTAAATCATCATAAAGTGCAGGATGATTTTCTTTTAGTTGCAACAATGCTTTACCTGTACCAAACCATGCTGTGAGGTTGAAGCGTGCCTGATTCCAACTGAAAACCCATGGTATGGCTCGCAAATCGTTCAGCGTGCGTTTGCCAGTGCGACGAGCAGGACGCGAGCCAATACGGCTTTGCTCTAAAATGTCGATAGGCGTAGCTTCGCTATAAAACTCAATAAAGCCTTCGCTTTTTATTAAGTTAGTATAATTGTTTTGTGCCAATTCGGCCAATTTTCCCATTGCCTCTTCGGGGTGCGATTGTTTGGGCAAGTTGTATTTTGTGTATGCTGCTTGCAATGTTAAACCCGAAAGCAACATCTCGAGATTGTAAGCCGCATTGAACATATTGGCAAATTGTTGCGCTATGGTTTCGCCTTGCACCGTAAATTTTATCTCGCCATTCACACTGCCTTCGGGCATGCTTTCGAGAAAACGGTGGTATTTTCCTCCACCACGACTTATTGTACCTCCAATACCATGAAAAAAACGTAAGTTGATGTTGTTTTCGACGGCAGCTTCACTCAATGCTTTTTCGGCCTGATATACATTCCAACGGCTCGAAACAATTCCACCATCTTTGTTACTGTCGCTATAGCCGAGCATTATTTCTTGCGATTCGCATTTGGTACCGCATCTTTTGTTATAGGCCGGATGTTGTACGTAAGCTGCAAAAATATCTTTCGAACGTTTTAAGTCTTCAATAGTTTCGAACAATGGCACAACTTGTAGCGGGCTTCCTAAAAGTCCTGTTTCGCGCATAAATAGCTGTACTACAAGTAGGTCGCTCAGTGCGCGTGTCATGCTTACAATGATAGAGCCAATGCCTGCATGTCCGTATTTATCGATATGTTGTTTTATTGTGTTGTAACAAGCGAGTACTGCGTCGGCTTCTTTGCCTGCTTTTGTGCCGCTTACTACAAATGGGCGGTTGCTTTTGAGTTCGCGGTTCAAAAACTGCATGCGTTTTTCTTCGTCCCAAGTGCTATATTGCCAATCGTCGAACGACGCTGCTTGCAATAACTGTTCTAAAGCTTTTTCGTGAAATTCGCTGTTTTGTCGTATATCCAATTTTACCAAGTGAAATCCGAAGCATTGTACTTTGCGCTCGATGGGGAAAAGTATATCGTTCACAATGCGTTGTGCATTAATTTGCAATAAACTTTTACGCAAAAGCGATAAGTCGGCTGTCAGTTCGCTTGCACTGTTGTAAAAACTACCTGCTTTCTCAAAATTCTCGTTGATAGTGTTGTCCAACTTAATGCAAAGTAAATTTACATATTGTCGCCATGGCTCGCGCGGATTGCGTGCTATAGCTTTTTTGCCTTTGTTACCAAGAGTTTCGGCCGTGTTGTTGATAGCAGTGTATAAGTAATCGGGCGTTTTGTTTTGTTCTTCCGAGAAAGTTATTTTCGCCGACAAGTCATTCATGTCTTCGCTCAGCATTTGTAGTGCTGCATTGCGATGCATTTGCAAAGTTTCGGCTGTAACTTCGGCAGTAACAAACGGATGTCCATCGCGATCGCCACCAACCCAACTACCAAATTGCAATACAGGGTAATTTTCGGGTGCTGCAATGGTTTCGGCTTTAAAACCTGCATCGGTCCATGCATATTTTAATTTTATGTCGCTAGCGTGTAGTGCCAACGGAAAAACACGGGTGAAATAGTGCATCACATTATTGCGTTCCGATGCAATGTCGGGTTTTTCGAGATGTATTTCACGCGTGCGCCACCAACGTTCGAGTTTCGATTTTATATCCTCGATTATCGCTTTTTGTTCGTAAGGCGACCACATGCCATTTTCTTTTTTTACTAATAAAAGATATATCTCGCGATGTATGTCGAGTACCGAAACACGCTTAGCCTCAGTGGGATGCGCCGTTAGTACTGGCATTACTTTTACTTGAGCAATGAGTTTGGCTATTTGGTCCTCGCTCAGGCCTTTTTCTTTTAATCGCTCAAAAGTTTCGCCCCACGAGCCTCGTATGCTTGGCATGCCCAAGTTTTTTTCGAGCTTACGACGGTATTGTACAGCGGCATTTTCTTCCACCAAATTCATTAACTGAAATGTGATGCTATAAGCTTGTATTATTTTTTCTTGCGACTTATATGCTTCACTTTGAATTTGTTCCACCGGGTTTACTATGGGCAATAAACGGGCAATCTTATTTTCGTCGATGCGTTTCAATACTTCCTCGAAATAAGCAAGAACATTGAACATATCCTTTTTTATTTTTGCCATTCCTTCTTGTTCTATCTGATTTTTGTCAAGGAATAACGGACTGAAATCACTCATTTTTAGCTTGTTTTATTGTTCAAAAATTTTGTTTTTTTGTTGATTTTGTTATATTATAAGCTTCGAAATGCCTTGTAAATATAGCCTAATCGTTGGCAAAGATAAGGTTTTTTATGACAATATAATTTCTTCGAAATGTTTTATTGTTAGAAATAAATGATTTTTAATTTTGTTGTTGCTTTTTGATAGCCGATTGAGAAAACTGTTGTTAAAATGATATTTTGTGTTTTTATTTAATAATCAATAATGAAAATAATGTCGTTGTGTTTTTTTTCGAAATATGCTTGCTTTTATTGCATATTTATAAATAATACTTACTTTTGTGGCGTGTACATTCGTTGCTTTTGTCAACCATTTTAAATAATTATATGTCTGATAACTTATCATTTGCGCTTTTGTGTTTTACTTCTTTTTTTACTTTGATAAATCCTTTGGGGTCGATGCCAATTTTTATGTCGATGACCACCACTTTGAGCGAAAAAGAACGTAATAATACTGCTCGTAAAGCAGCAATTGCAGCATTAATAACATTGTTAGCTTTTGCTTTTACAGGGCATTTGTTGTTTAGCTTTTTTGGTATTTCAATCCATAGTTTTCGTGTTGTTGGTGGCATTATTTTTTTTGTAATGGGCATGGATATGTTGCAAGCACGCATTGGACATGTGAAAATTAAAGAAGAAGAAGTAAAGGCTTATGTTTCGGACATTTCGATAACGCCTTTGGCAATTCCTATGATTTGTGGTCCGGGCGCTATTACAAACTCTATCGTTTTAATGCAGGATGCCAATTCGTTAATGAAAAAATCAATTCTCATTGCATCAATTGTTATTATTATTGGCATTACCTATTTGGTGTATTATAGTTCGTCGCGACTTTTTCGTGTTATTGGGCAAACAGGCATTAATGTTATGATGCGTTTGATGGGCTTAATTGTGATGGTTATTGCTGTTGAGTTTTTCTTGAGTGGTCTAAGGCCTATAGTTGCTGGTTTTTTGCAAAATTAAGCCTCGCAGTGTAAGATGTACTGCAAGGCTTAAGCTTATCTTGTGATAATTCAATTATCTAAGATGTGTTTTTTGTAGTTTTATTTTATCCAAATGCTTTTTTTAGGCGGATTGCCATACGATTCGAA
The DNA here is from genome assembly GCA_964515675.1 of uncultured Paludibacter sp. Taxonomy (GTDB): domain Bacteria; phylum Bacteroidota; class Bacteroidia; order Bacteroidales; family Paludibacteraceae; genus Paludibacter. The sequence goes on from CAZEVV010000068.1 coordinate 10,401, forward strand.
CATGTCGCCATTTTCGCGCAATACTGCTGTCAGTTCTTCAACACTAAATTCATAACCATCGGCCTTTGCCAATTCTACAAATTTTTCTTTTTCGTGGGTGTTGTCATATTTTACTCTGAATTCTTTATCGCTTCCACCCATTTCGAGTAATTCTTCTACGCTTTGTTTCGACATAATTTTTTGTGTTTTAATGTTCAACTTGTTTTAATATTTTAATTGCTTGCTAAACAAATTGAATGCCGAAATATAAGTGTTTGTAATACAGTTAATTGTGAGGGTTTGGCGTTTTTTAATCCTACAAATATGTGTACTTTTTTTGTCGAATATACATTTTTGTCTTTTTTTTGTTTAAATGCTTTTTCGTTGTCGCCACACTTGGTACGAATTTACCATATTTTGCCACAATACATAGGAGCCTGGGCCAATGGATGCAATGGGGTTAAGGTAAGTTTGTGTCATCCAAATACAAAGTACTGTGTTTTTTTGCCCCAATCCTTGCCCACCAGCAACTGTGTCGTTGTGTTTTCGTCCTATGCGTCGACCTGCTAAAAACTGCAATCCACATACAATTAAGGAGCCAAAAGCCATTAGTAAAACTGTAACTGTCGATGCTTCGTTTTGGTTTATCACAAATCTGACTGTGTTTCCCGACACAACAATCAATGCAAATGTCCACATGTAAAACGATAATCCGGCATTTCGCTTAATCGTATCATTCACTTTTGGTGCAAATCGGTGCAATAATACCGACAAAATAAATGGCACAACGAGCAATAGAAAAATGCGTTGCCCAATGCCCAAAACCGAAGCCATAAATTCGACATCTTTATCGCTGATTATGGTGAAAAATAGCGGTGCAACAAATACTACCAATAAGTTGCTGAGCATGCTATAGGCAGTGAGACTCGCAATATTGCCTTTGAGCATGCCTGCAATTACAGGTGCCGATGTTGCTGTGGGCGCTAGCACGCAAACCATAACTGCCTGTGCCAATAGTGTGCTGAAAGGTGCAATTGCGACATATATGGCAATGCTACCCAAAAGTTGTATGCCTAAAAGTTTTGCGTGTAATGCTGTGAAACGTATGTCTTGCCAACGCAGCTTCGAATAGGTGAGTAGAAGCATAACGAAAATGAGGTAGGGTATGCTAAACGAAAGTACACCTACATAGTTGTGTAAAACTACGCCCAATGTCATTGCAATGGGCATCATATATCCTTTTAGTTTTTTGAGCATTTACTGATTTGTTTTTTGCGAATACTTTTTTTAAACGCAATTTCAGTTTGCAAAAATACACAAAACTATCTGATATTTACCAATGATGCATTAATTCATTTGCTAAAACTGGTCTAAATTTTTATTTTTGAGCGTTTCTCTCGAAATGCGTTTCCCATTTTAAATATCCATCAAACAATAGGTAAAGGTGGCCGAAATTGTGTTCAATCATTATTTGTGATAAGCGCTGACTTCTACCATTTGTGCGGCAATACAAAAGATAGGGCGTTTGCTTGTCGAGTTCCAAAAGTTTGGTGGTCAGCAATGTGTCATTCACATCGAGGTGAATGGCACGTTTAATATGACTTTTTTGCATAGGAAGCACTATCGCGACAATCAATAATTGCAATGTTGGGATGACTCAATAGTAACTGTTGGGTTTGTGCTATATTGAGTGTATCGACCCTTTGGGCAAAGGTCGATACAGTTAATAAAAGACTGAGTATTAGTGTGACTTTTTGCTTTGTCAGCATGTTTTTTATTGATAGTTTTTGTTTGAATAATAGGTATTATTACATATTTCCAAAAATTAATCCCGCAATTGTTGATAATATAACAACGATTACAACGTAAACTATTGTTTTTTGTGTGCCCATTACACCTCTAATAACAAGCATATTGGGTAACGAAAGCGACGGACCAGCCAAAAGTAGCGCCAAAGCTGGCCCTTTGCCCATGCCCGATGCCAATAAACCTTGAATAATTGGCACTTCGGTAAGCGTGGCAAAATACATAAATGCACCTACTATCGAAGCAAAAAAGTTAGAAAGTAGTGAATTACCTCCCACAGCCCATGCCACCCAATGGTTAGGAATGATGCCTGGTATGTTGGTGTCGTCATGCGTTGACCCGAGCAAAAATCCTGCAATTACAACACCAATTGCTAACAAAGGCATAATTTGTTTGGTGAATCCCCAACTCGAAAGTATCCATTCTTTGTTTTCGCTTTCTTCATTTTTATCGTTGAGTGCAATAATCGAAATTGCTGTTATTGCAACTACAACACTTACCAACGGATTGCCTATAAACAAAGCACTTGCAGCTGTAGCTACTGCACCCAAAAGTACTTGCCAAGCTTTCAACTTTAATATGTATATCATCGAATATACAAGTACAAGTCCGAATGAACCGGTGATATACCATTTCCACGACCAAATGTAAAACCATAAGCTCGAATTGTCGCCCTCACCAGGTTTGCCCCAATTGGCAAAAACCAAAATTAGTACCAATGCAAAAAAGTGTAATGCTGTTTGCCATAAGGGCCTGTTTTCGGGTATGTCGGGGAAATTCATCTGCTCGGCAGCACGTTCTTTTTCTTCTTTACGATAAATGAAAGCCATGATGAGGCCAATAATTATGCTAAAAACAATTGCCCCAACAAATCGTGCAACACCAAGTTCGAAGCCCCAAATTCGCGCTGTGAGAATAATTGCTAAAATATTTATTGCTGGCCC
>CAZEVV010000069.1:0-13046 GCA_964515675.1 uncultured Paludibacter sp.
TTCATTCTTCATTCTTATTTTCTACGCTAGCGGCTCCTGATTGCTGCAGCTTATTAAAAATCACCGCAACACAAGCCACAAAAACACACAGTTTGCACAAGATTGTGCAAAAAGCTATGGTTGAAAAACAAAAAAATTGTATTTTTGCAAAAATAAGCATACTAGATATTAGTATTAATGCTGTTTTTTTTCTAAATAATTTATTTCAACAATCAGCAACTAAATTGTTTCAAACAAGCTAAACAGCTATTTTACTTCAATTTACATACAAAAAATATCAAAATACAAAAAATGAAAAAGCTACTCTACATTCCATTTTCGATAGTATCGTACATAATATTAGGTTTGACGTTTTTAATTTCCGAACCCATACAATGGATTTGCTACTACATTTTTGGCTACGAAGCCCACAAACGAAGTGTCGATGTGCTCGATTTCTTTTTATGCCTGTCGTTAATACCAACATTTTCGTATGTAAAGGCAATTAATATCGAAAAAATCCCCGAAGGTAAACCTATCATTTTCGTATCTAACCATCAAAGTATTTACGACATTGTTGGTATGCAGTGGCTTTTTCGCAAATTTCACCCAAAATTTGTAGCCAAAATTGAGTTAGGCAAAAACATACCTAGTGTTTCGTTTAATTTGCGCAAAGGTGGCTCGGTGCTTATCGACCGTAAAGACCCAAAACAAGCATTGCCAATGCTAAAACAATTGGGCGAATATATCAACAAACACAATCGCGCTGCCATTATTTACCCTGAAGGAACACGTACAAAAAACGGTGTGCCGAAAGAATTTGCTCCCAATGGCGTGAAAATACTTTGCAAATATGCACCCGAGGCTATTGTTGTGCCTGTAACCATAAATAACTCATGGAAAATGGTGCGTTATGGCAAATTCCCGTTGGATATGGGCAACCTTATTACATTTACGGTGCACGAGCCAATGGCAGTGAAGGATTTTGATTTCAACACCCTTTTCGAAAAAACACACAAAGCGATAGTTGATAATGTGAAAGTTTAGCCCCAAACCCCTGCTTGTCCCGATACCTTACGGGAGGGCTTAAACAGGCAGCATCACAAAAATGAACGACATAGGTTAATTTGAAGATTTAAGGTTCTGCCCCGATTGCTAACATTTAGGTTTCAGGAGACCGAACTCTTATAAATATTTACACAAAACACATTGTAGTGTGCAGTATTATATTTATCTTTGGCCGAATTTAATATTATCAATAAATTAAAACAAACACAAAATGAAGAGAATAATCCTTTCGATTTTAGTTGTTCTTGCCTTTAGCATGAGCACTTTTGCCCAAGTTGATAAGATTGTAGGTCGTTGGAAAACCATCGACGATAAAGATGGAAGTGAAAAATCAATCATTCACATTTTCAAAGCAACAAACGGTAAGTATTACGGAAAAATTGAGCACTTATTTAAAGATGCCGACAAACTTTGCACCGAATGCGAAGGCACTAACAAAAACAAACCCATTTTAGGAATGATGGTTGTAAATGCCATGGAAGAAAAAGATGGTACACTTACAGGTGGCACAATACTCGACCCAAAAAACGGAAAAGTTTACCGATGTAATATCAGCTTCGATGCAAAAACCGGCAACTTAAATGTACGTGGTTCGCTCGACAAAGGTGGATTAATTGGGCGCAACCAAGTGTGGGTTAGAAGCAAATAATGCACAAACCAAACTTTCTCAGCCACGTTTGGATAATGAGCAGTTTGGTTTAAGTTATTTTTGATTACTTACAAAATAAAAAAATCATACAAAATATCGTCTCCAATAATTAGGAACGAATACAATTATTAAATTTTATTAAAACCGAAATATGTTTTAAAAATATGTTGCACAACATAAATATTAGCATTATCTTTGCACCGTGTTTTTCATGGTATTAGATTTTAAGGTTAATAAAGGAGATTGGGTTGTCGGGAGACAACCTTTCTTTTTTTCAAGCAATTCGTAACTAAGCAAATACGCTTCAGTTCAATTAATAATAAATAAAAAATGCACAATGATACAATACAGTCGACGTTTTACAAAAATATTATACTTAAGCACAAAGCAAAGTTTGGGTAAATCGTTTAAACTATCGGTTTGGCTACTAAAAATCATTGTACCTGTGAGTTTGGCTGTTAGTTTGTTGCAACATTTTGGTATCATTGCCATGGTTGCACCCTTGGCAGCTCCATTGTTTTCGCTTATTGGTTTACCCGGCGAAGCTGCTATTGTATTTATTTCGAGCATTTTCCTACCGCTTTATGCGCCTATCGCCATTTTAGCAACACTCAATTTAAGCATGCGTTCGATAAGCATTTTGGCTCTTATGTGTTTAATTACGCACAATATGATAGTTGAAACGGCCATACAAAAACGCACTGGCTCGTCGGCAATAAAAATGTTTATAATACGACTAACAAGCTCATTTGTAGCTGCTTTTGTTTTGCATCACTTACTACCAACCGACACTGATACAACTACACAAATAAACATTGCAAGTGTCGATACTAGCTTTGCATCCATGATGTGGATATGGCTTAAGTCGACATTAGGACTTTCAGTAAAAATCATCTTAATCATTTCGGGCTTAATGATATTGCAAAATACACTCAAAAACCTGAACTTATTGCAACATATATCCAACTTTTTTGCGCCACTTATGCGTTGGTTTGGTCTGTCGAAAAGTTCAGCTTTCCTTTGGTTTGTGGCGCAAACATTGGGTTTGGCATATGGTGCAGCAGTTATGATTGAAAATGTTGAAAATGGCGACATAACAAAAGAAGATGCCAACACACTCAACCATCACATTGCGGTAAATCATTCCTTGCTCGAAGATACATTGCTTTTTGCAAGTATAGGTGTGCCTGTGTTTTGGATAACTATACCACGCATTGGCATGGCACTAATAGTGGTTTGGAGTAAAAAAACATTAGAAAAAATCAAATTTTGAGTGATTCGGAAATTAATTTTTATAAGTATGTAGATGGTAAGTGAATTTTTGAGATAATACCATACATTCGAAACAAAACCCTGGGTTATCGACCTTCAGCAGCTTGAATAAATTATTTCATCAAAGCCAAGTCATAGTTGCATTATTCACAAAAAAAATGCCCTCCGCATTTCACAAGTAGGAGGGCACATATTCACACATAAATTAGCAGGCTGATGTATGTCAGCTTACTGCGTTTACAATTTCACGTCGTAGCTGGGTTCTTCAACAATTTCGGGAACAAGTTCGTTGTAAACAACGGTTCCGTTTTCGTCGATAGCCACTACCGAGCGTGCCATCAATCCGGCCAAAGGACCATCAGTCATAAGCACACCATAGTCGGTTGCAAAATTGTTATATCTAAAGTCGGAAACAGTAACTACATTTTCGATACCTTCGGCACCACAAAAACGCGATTGAGCAAAAGGTAAATCTTTTGATACGCAAAGTACCACAACATTTTCTTGACCAGCAGCCCATTTATTAAAATTACGAACCGAAGCTGCGCAAACGCCAGTGTCGATGCTTGGGAAAATGTTTAGAACTACGCGTTTGCCCTTGTAATCGGCCAACGACACTTCGCCTAATTTTCCATCAACCAATTTAAAATCGGGTGCTACACTTCCTACTGAAGGTAAGTTTCCATTTGTACTTACAGGATTTCCTTTAAATGTTACTGTTGCCATGTTTTATATTTTTATTTTGTTTAAATTTAAATTTTGTTATTGTTACAATCTATAACGCAACAAGGCTATTATTGTTTAATGTGAAATTTTTAATTTAAATATTTTTTTCAAACTATGCTATCATGCAAAACGATAAATGCCAAACAAGCAATTCTTTAAATCGCTCGTTTGGCATTATAATATTTGTAAAAATTCTATTGAAAACCTTTAGCAACAAAAAGAAATCTTCAAATCCTTCAATCCTGATAGCTAACGGGACAAATTTTCAAATCCGTCAAATTTTCAAATAAATATTCAAATCTTCAAATGAATATTTCTTAAGCCATCAACTTCTTGTAGCGTATGCGCTTTGGTCCCTCGTCGCCCAAGCGTTTGCGTTTGTTTTCTTCGTATTCGGAATACGAACCTTCGAACACAAATACTTCGGAATTACCTTCGAAAGCTATGATATGTGTACAAATACGGTCGAGGAACCAACGGTCGTGCGAAATAACCACTGCACAGCCGGCAAAGGCTTCGAGTCCCTCTTCGAGTGCACGCAAAGTATTCACGTCGATATCGTTGGTTGGCTCATCGAGCAAAAGCACATTGGCTTCCGACTTGAGCGTAAGTGCTAAATGTAAACGGTTACGTTCACCGCCCGAAAGCACACCACAAAGTTTTTCCTGGTCGCCACCCGTAAAGTTGAAACGCGACAAATAAGCACGTGCGTTAATTTCTTTGCCCCCAACACGAATAAATTCGGTACCACCCGAAATTACTTGATAAACCGTTTTTTGAGGATCAATATCGGCATGCGATTGGTCGACATAACCAATTTTCACCGTTTCGCCCACATCAAAAGTTCCGCCATCGGCCTTTTCGAGCCCCATCATCATACGAAAAAGTGTTGTTTTACCAGCACCATTAGGGCCTATGATACCAACAATACCATTGGGTGGCAACATGAAGTTGAGATTGTCGAACAACAATTTATCGCCAAAAGCCTTGGCCACGCCAACAGCTTCGACCACTTTGTTACCCAAGCGAGGACCGTTGGGAATAAAGAGTTCGAGTTTTTCTTCCTTGTCTTTTTGATCTTCGTTAAGCAATTTATCGTATGCTTCGAGACGTGCTTTACCTTTAGCTTGACGCGCCTTTGGTGCCATACGCACCCATTCCAACTCGCGTTCGAGGGTTTTACGACGTTTGCTGGCTTGCTTCTCTTCCATGGCCATACGTTTGGTTTTTTGGTCGAGCCACGACGAATAATTGCCTTTCCACGGAATGCCTTCGCCACGGTCGAGTTCGAGTATCCAACCCGCAACATTGTCGAGAAAATAACGGTCGTGCGTAATTGCAATTACAGTACCTGCATATTGTTGCAAGTGCTGCTCGAGCCACTCTACCGATTCGGCATCGAGGTGGTTGGTAGGCTCATCGAGCAAAAGTATGTCGGGCTGACGCAACAACAATCGACAAAGGGCAACACGGCGGCGCTCACCACCCGATAAATTTTCGACCAAAGCCTCTTCGGGCGGACAACGGAGTGCATCCATTGCGCGCTCCAATTTATTGTCGATATTCCAAGCATCAACATGGTCGAGCAATTCTTGCAACTCACCTTGGCGTGCAATTAGTTTATCGAAATCAGCATCGGGGTCGGCAAATTTCTCGTTTATTTCGTCGTATTCGCGCAACAAATCCATGGTTTCTTGCACACCTTCTTGCACAATTTCTTTTACTGTTTTTGTGGGGTCCAATTTTGGGTCCTGCTCCAAATATCCAACCGAATAACCTGGCGAGAACACAACTTCGCCATCGAAAGAAGGCTCGACACCAGCAATAATTTTAAGCAAGGTTGATTTACCAGAACCATTTAAACCAATGATACCGATTTTGGCACCATAAAAAAACGATAAGTAAATATTGTTTAATACTTTTTTTTGTGGAGGAAATGTTTTACTCACCCCCACCATCGAAAAAATCACTTTCTTGTCGTCGGACATTGCTATTAAGTTTTTAATTATTAATCGTTTAAAACAATCGACACTTATTTTCGTGTTCAATTTCAAAAATCACACAAAGATACAAAAATAACACACGAAACAAAATGGAATTTATTTTAATTAAAGGAAATAAGAGTTTTGGGTTTTGGGTTTTGGGTTTATATAAAAATGGCTTCGGAAAATTAATTCTGAAGCCATTTTATGTATAAAAGCTATATTTTTAAATTAAATGTATGTCGAGTGCTTTGCAGTCGTCGCGCATAGCATCGGGCCAAATGCTGGCTTGTATTTCGCCAATATGTGCTTTGCGCAAAAGGAACATACACAAACGCGACTGACCAATACCGCCACCAATAGAAAGTGGCAATTCGTCGTTCATTAAACGTTTGTGGAAATACATTTCGAGACGCTCCGTTTTGTTTTCAATTTCTAATTGTTTGAGCAGTGCTGCTTTATCAACACGAATTCCCATTGATGAGATTTCGAATGATAGTTCCAATACGGGGTTCCACAATAAGATATCGCCATTGAGGCCAGCCAATCCACTTTCGGCAAGTGTCGACCAATCGTCGTAATCGGGTGCGCGGCCATCATGTTTTTGACCATCGCCCAAGGCCCCACCAATGCCAATTACAAATACAGCACGGTGCTTTTTGGTAATTTCGGTTTCGCGCTCTTTGGCTGTCATGTTGGGATAAAGTTGACGCAATTCCTCGGCATGAATAAAGAAAATATCGGCTGGAAGAATTGGTTTAATTTCGGGAAAATATTCCGACACCAAATATTCGGTGCGCAAAAGAGCTGCATAAATGCGGCGCACGATTGATTTCAAGAAGTCGATATTGCGCTCTTCGGCCGACATTACACGCTCCCAATCCCATTGATCAACATATAGCGAATGAAGATTACCCAATTCTTCATCGGCACGAATGGCATTCATGTCGGTATAAATACCAAAACCCTGTTCAACATTATAATCGGCCAAAGTTACACGTTTCCATTTAGCCAACGAGTGCACCACTTCGGCACGCGTATCGCCCATATCCATGATGGGAAAATTAACAGCACGCTCGGTACCATTAAGGTCGTCGTTGAGGCCAGTGCCACGCAACACAAACAATGGTGCTGTTACACGACGCAAACGCAACTCGGAAGATAGATTTGCCTGAAAGAAATCTTTAATTTTTTTAATGCCAAGTTCGGTTTGCTGCAAATCGAGCAAAGGCTTATAATCTTTTGGTTTCAGTAAATAACTCATTTTATACTTATGTGAAATTTTTAATTGATTTTTTAGTAAATTGATTGATATAGTTTGCAAAGATAATCAAATTGTTTAAAAAAACAAAGCATTGCATTTCATTATGTAAAAATGAAAACAAAAATATAATACAACAAGCCATAAACCGCTCGACAAGTAACATACCGAGGTAAAATGAAAAAGTATTGAATGAGAAATGAAGATTTTTGTACCAAAATGCTGCTATATTTTTATATGAATTGCTAAGGCTTCAAAACATATCATCATTTTGAAAAAATTTCAATTCGAAACTGTTGTATTAGCTGCAAAAGTGAATAAACATATTGCAATATGTGAGGCGTAATTAAAAAAAAGTCACTTATAAAAAAAGCCAGCTTGTTGGGCTGGCTTTTTTTTAGGCTTTTGCATAATGTACAAAAGCGTAATTGTAGGGATTTTTGTCGTCGGCAGCATGTTCCTCGCGGCTTATCTCCTTCCATTTACTGAAATCGACTTCGGGGAAAAATGCATCTGCTTCAAACTCTTCATCAATCCACGTAATGTACATATCGTCGGCAAAATCGAGACTTTGCTTATACACAGCACATCCACCAATGATGAATACTTGCTCTTCGTTTTCGCACAATTCCAAAGCATCTTCGATTGAATTGGCTTCGAAATAGCTTTCGTTAACACCTTCGGACATAACAGAGCTCAAAACAATGTTTTTGCGATTAGGGAGTGGGCCGTTCGGCAAACTCTCGAAGGTACGCTTACCCATTAAAATGGCATGACCAGTAGTTAGCGACTTGAAATGCTTTAAATCGGCGGGCAAATGCCAAGGCAATCTATTGGCTTTACCAATGGCATTATTTCGCGCAACAGCAGCGATAATTGAAACTTTCGACATGATGTTTTTGTTTTAGTTCAATATTAAATTTAATATCAACCGCATGGAATAAAAATGCATATTTATTGAAAATAATTGAAAAATAATTGAAAAACACAATTATTCAACCTTTACTTTTATTCCAAAACGAACACGCAAAGTTATAAAAAAAAACATAGCAAGCTATGTTTTTCTATTAAAAAGTATTTTAAACAGCTACTTCGCCTTTTATATGAGGGTGCGGGTCGTAGTCAGTCAATTCAAAATCAGCAAATTGAAAGTCGAAAATGTTTTTTACATTTTTATTAATTTTCATTTTGGGCAATGGGCGTGGTTCGCGTGTAAGTTGCAACTTTACTTGCTCCATATGATTGCTATAAATATGCGCATCGCCCAAGGTATGTACAAAATCGCCAGCCTCGAGTCCAGTAACTTGCGCCACCATCATGAGCAACAAAGCATAAGATGCAATATTAAAAGGCACACCCAAAAATATATCGGCACTGCGTTGGTACAATTGCAAACTCAGTTTACCATTGGCTACATAAAACTGAAAAAATGCATGACAAGGCGGTAAATTCATGTTCGGAATATCGGCTACATTCCAAGCACTAACAATGATACGGCGCGAATCGGGATTATTTTTTATGGTTTCGATTACCTCGCTAATTTGGTCGATATGCCCACCATTATAGTCGGGCCACGAGCGCCACTGATAACCATATATATGCCCAAGGTCGCCATTTTCGTCGGCCCACTCGTTCCAAATACGCACACCATTGTCTTGCAAGTATTTTATATTTGTATCGCCATTCAGGAACCACAAAAGCTCATGAATAATGGATTTTAGGTGCAGTTTTTTGGTTGTAACACACGGAAAACCCTCGGCCATATTGAAGCGCATTTGATGCCCAAAAACACTTATGGTGCCCGTACCTGTACGGTCGTGCTTTTCGACACCCTCGTCGAGCACCCTTTGAAGTAAATCTAAATATTGTTTCATGAGTAATTATATATTTCAGTCCCCTAGCCCCTCCCTCCTACGTCATGAGGAAAACGCCTCAAGGGAGAAATAAGAAACAGTTGATATGATTATTGTTATATTTTACAAGCAGCCCCTTAAATTTTTAAATAAAATATTTGGGTCATGCGTGATTTATATTGTAGCACGGATTGCAAATCCGCGCTAGCAGATTGCAAATCCGCGCTAGCAGATTGTAAATCCGCACTAGCAGATTGTAAATCCGCACTAGCAAAGATGCTGATTTGTAACAAATCAATACACTAACGATAGTTGGTACGCAACACCCTAAATTCGGTGCGGCGATTGATTTGGTTGGCAATTTCTTGCTCGGCAGGTTTTAGTGTAAGAATAAAACTTTCGCTGAGCACATCGTTTTCTTTCAAGAAACTATGCTTTTGAGCCGTAAGGGCATCAACCACAAAAGGCATTTCTTCGCCATGCCCCACCGAACTTAAACGCGCCTTGGCAATGCCCGCTTTCACCAAATAATCGACAACCGAATTGGCACGACGCGCCGAAAGCTCTTTGTTGGCGGCATTATTGCCCACATAATCGGTATGTGCGCTAATTTCGATGGTGATATTGGGATTATCGCTGAGCATTTTCACCAATTCCTGCAAACCAGTTTCCGAAGCCGAAGTAAGTTCCCATTTGCCAAATTCGTAAAAGATATTTTCGATTTGAATAGGGCGAAACAATGTAGAAAGCACAAAATCGGCAGTAATGGTTTTGTTTTCTTTGAATCCTACACTGCTAATTTCGGCTTTGCGGTTGAGGTGTCCACGTGCTGTTGCCAACATCACGGCTTCAATATCTTTGTTGATTTTTATTTTGTATGTACCATCTTTGCGCGTGCTAACCCTTACATTATCGCCCTGATTGCTTACCAAACGCACCACTGCATCGGCAATGGGGTTTTGCTGCTCGTCCAACACTTTACCTTCGACAAAATATTCGAAAACTGGAATTTCAAACGACCACAGATTATCGTGTCCACGATTTTCGCCACGTGTTGAACTGAAAAAACCACGCATCATACTGGCATCGAATGTTATACCAAAATCGTCGGCATTCGAATTGAGTGGCGCTCCCATATGTTCCACTTTGTAGCTGCCATCTTTTTGTTGTATAGCGCGATAAATATCTAATCCGCCCAAACCAGCATGTCCGGTCGACGAGAAATAGAGCGTACCATCGGGCGCTACAACAGGAAACATCTCGTCGCCATCGGTATTGATTTGCGACCCTAAATTTTCGATAAACTTGCAGGTAGTACCTTCGAGTTTTCCACGCCAAATATCTTTACCACCAAAACCTTTGGGTGCATCCGAAACAAAATAAATGGTTTCGCCATCGGGTGCAATGGCTGGATGAGCCACCGATATGGTTGAATCGGCAAAAAAAGTAATGCGTTGCGGCTCGCTCCAGTCGCCACCCGCACGGTTCGACACATAAATTTCGGTTCCGGCAGTGCCAACATTCACCTGGCGGGCACGCGTAAAATACATGCTGCGTCCATCGTTGCCAAAAGCACAAACGCCATCGTCGGTAGTTTGGGTATTTATTGCCGACTCGAGCATTGCGGGTTTCTCCCACTTGCCAGCTGCATTTTTACGTACAGAATAAATATTGTTTAAGCCCATGCCCGAAACCTTCGAGGTTTTTGGGCGGTTTTTTGTTACAGGTGCACGGTTGGAAGTAAAAAAAAGCACATCGCCATCTTTACTTAAAAAAGCAGGGCTAAAAGTTTGACTGCGACGGGCATTGAATGCGTTTTCTTTTCGAACAATGTGCAGTGTTGGATTTTTCCGCACCGAATCGGCAAAAGCCAAGAGTTGTGCATTGTTGCGTACAATTTTACTGTTTGTAGCACCATTTTCGGCCGCAAGTTTGAAGTTGCGTTCGGCATCGGCATATTTGGCATTGCGTTGCAACATTTGAGCATAACGCAAATACACCAAACTATCCGTCATGCCATTGCGAATGGCCATATTGTACATTTGCTCGGCATTGTTGTAGTTGAGTTTACGAAAACATTCGCCCTGCCGAAAAGCTACACGCGCACGCAAATCTTTATCGGTGGCTGGTATACCCGAAAATAGTCGACGATACGACTCGGCCGCAGCATGATATTCGCCCATATCGTATTGGCGATCAGCTTTTTTTAGTCGAGCTTTCATGCCACAACTTGTGAGCAATACAAAAGCTGTTGCAAATATCAAAAGTTTATATATCGTTTGTTTCATTAAAAAATAATATAAAAATCAGCCCCCTACCCCCTGCTTGTCCCGATAGCTATCGGGAGGGGAATAGAATGAGGTTAATTGAATTTTTGTTCAACTAAAAATCCGTCGCCTTTGTGTACTAAACTCGGATAATTCGTTGATTTAGTTATATTTTCAATTCAATTGGCAATTGCAATAGTTTTTAAGCAAATTGCTATACATTCAAATTTTCAGAGAAAAATTGTTGCCAAAAATAATCAATTCCAGAAACATAAACGAATTTTTGCGGGTATTATTTTAAAAATAAAACATTAACCCTTGTAAATTTAAAAAAAAGATACAAGGGTTAATTTACAAAAAATGCACAAAGCATAATTTCTACACCAATTCGTGAATCACCAAACCTGAGCGGAGTTTGGGTTCGAACCAAGTAGTTTTTGGAGGCATAATATTACCAGTATCGGCAATATCGATCAATTGCTGCATCGACACAGGGTAAAGAGCCAATGCAACACGCATTTCGCCACTATCCACACGTTTTTTCAATTCGCCCAAGCCACGAATTCCACCAACGAAATCGATGCGTTTGTCGCTACGAAGGTCTTTGATGCCAAGTATTTCGTCCAAAATCAGATCCGACGAAATTGTAACATCCAACACGCCAATAGGGTCGCTATCGTTGTAAGTTCCCTCTTTGGCAGTGAGCGAATACCATTTGCCCGACAAATAAAGCGCAAAATTGTGCAATTTTTCGGGCGTATAAATCTCAGCACCTTTATCTTCGACCACAAAATATTGCGTAAGTTTTTGCAAAAACGCTTCGTCGGTCAAATTATTCAAATCCTTTACCACACGGTTATAGTCGATAATATTCAATTGATTATCGGGGAAACACACAGCCATGAAATAGTTGTACTCTTCGTCGCCGGTGTGGTTGGGGTTTTGCTCGCGTTTTTCGGCACCCACAAGCGCGGCAGCCGCACTGCGGTGATGTCCATCGGCAATGTAAAGCGATGGAATAGCAGCAAATATCTCAGTAATACGAGCAATGGTAGCATCGTTATCAATCACCCAAAAATGGTGACCAAAGCCATCGAGTTCGGCCACGAAATTATAAGTTGGGTCGTTTTTGGTAATATCGGCCACTATCGCGTCCAACTCTTGGTTGTTGGGATAAGCAAAAAACACAGGCTCGATGTTGGCATTGTTCACACGCACATGTTTCATGCGGTCTTCTTCCTTGTCGCGACGAGTAAGTTCGTGCTTTTTGATATTTCCGTTCAAATAATCGTCGACCGAAGCGCACACTACCAATCCGTATTGCGTACGTCCGTTCATGGTTTGCGCATAAACATAATATTGTTCTTTGGCGTCCTGCACGAGCCATTGATTGTTTTTGAAAAGTTCAAAATTTTCAGCAGCTTTCAAATACACATCCTCATCGTGCTCGTCTTTTCCGGGAGCAAAATCAATTTCGGGTTTAATAATACGGTAAAGCGACATTGGATTACCTTCGGCTTCGGCACGCGCCTCTTCCGAGTTTAAAACATCATAAGGGCGAGAAGCCACTTTTTCCACCAAATTTTGCGGCGGACGAATGCCTTTGAAAGGCTTGATAATTGCCATGGTACGTAATTTTTTATGCGTTATTTATTTTGCCCGCAAATTTAGCTCAAATTATGGAATAAAAAAAATAAAATATGACCTCTCCCTGACCCTCTCCGAAGGAGAGGGAAATAGCGTTTCTCATCGTTTGTGCTAATTTTGAAGTTTTTGAGATTGACAATTATATTTTATACAGATGTTATTCACAACAATAATTGAATTTACGATTTTAAAATGTCCAATTTACGATTGTTGGTACGAAACAGTTGTATTCAATTGAAAAGATTTCGAAATTCGATGAAGTTGCCACAACCCACTGCGGGTGCGGATGGCGCTGCGTGAGGGATAGAGGCACTCTCTGTCAGCCACAAAGCCACCGCCTGC
>CAZEVV010000070.1:0-6138 GCA_964515675.1 uncultured Paludibacter sp.
TTTTATTATGTGCTTAACCTGAAATTGCAACTGTTAAATCAGTCAAAGTCAATGTGTATAGCTGTGATTAATCAATATTTACTTTCCCATAACCTCCATTGTTTGGCCCTATTCGTTCAATAATACCTCTTGCTTGAAGTTTATGAATATTCCATTCAACACCTCTTCGTGAGAGTCCAGTTGCAAGTTGTAATTCATTTTGGGTTATTTCGGGATTCTGTACTAATAATGCAATTATTTTCTCCACAGTTTTCTCCACAGTTTTCTCTGAGTTTTTAAAACTAACATTTTCCCGAACACTATTCATCAAAGGTATTTGCGTTATAAAAACATCTTCTTCCGAAAAAACAACCTTATCGCTACCTGAATATGCTTTACTATATTTAAATACATTACGAATGCCAGTGCCCAGTTCTCGAATTATTAAAAAATAAAATATATGAATATTATGTTGTCAATCACCAATCACCAATTGTAAATTGTAAATCGTAAATCGTAAATTACACTTCGTACTTTGCAAATTACTTTTTTTTCTTTCTCATCGGTTTTTCGTACAACTCAGTACTTTCGTACAAATTTGTAAACCGATAACCTTTGCTTTTCAAGTCTTTAATAAGCGGACGAAGTTTTTTGTAAAATTTATCTTTGCGTTTTTTATCACTCCCAAAATGCATAAGCATTACATGTCCGTTCAGACCTTCTTCTTGTTCCACTTTCATGATTTGACTCATGATTTCGATGCTCGAAAAGTATTTTTCGCGCATGTCGGGGGTTGTGTAGTCGGCATTTGAGCGCGTGCCAGGTGTAAAATTCACCAAGGCAATGCCCATATCGGCGGCCCAAGCACTAATGCTATCATTGTAATTTTGCGATGGCGGATTGAAAAATGGTGCTTGTTGTTTACTAATGCCAATTTTTTCGAGCGCCTTGTAGTTATTATGAATGTCATTTAAAAATTCAGCCTTTGTAAGCAATGTTTTGTTTCGGTCGTCCCAAGCCGCATACAACGGATGTGTATCGGAGTGTGGCCCAACATAATGCCCATCGCGCACCAATTTTTTGGCCATTTTGGCTTTCGACGAGCGGCGTAAAAAATTGCCAGTAAAGAAAAACGAAGCTTCCACCTTTTCCTTTTTCAGTGCCCGACGGATATGTTTGTATCCATCCGAAAATTTATCGGCAGTAAATACCAACGAAATATTTTTCAGCGATGGGTCGGTGCGCACCAAACCTCCTGCAACATATATATTCTTATCCTCAGTTTTGTTAGATGTCTCTTTTTGTAATGTCGAAAGCATTAGGCTTAATGCCGAGATACCCGCATTGCTAATGGTATTGGTCAAAAAATCGCGTTCGTCGGCATTAAATATGGCCCAATCCGACTGAAAAATACTGCTGTTGTGAATAATCACATCCGACAAATCGTAATTATCGATTGTTTGTTTGTTAACAGCACCCGATACAAGTGTACCCAATTCAATTTTCTGATTGTAAAACCATGCATCGCTATACAATTCGGCGCTTTGCTGTCCACTGTTGCGCAAAGCCTGTATCATGCTTACGCCCCATGGGTTAAGGCCCCAAAGCCAATCGACGAGCGCAGTTTCTAATGTAACAAATTGCTTGTCGCCTGTCGATTTACGATACATTTGACACATATTGACCAATGCTACAATTTTGGCATTCGAGTGTTCGCTCATGGGTGCGCCCATATAAAAAGGGTTGGTTTTGGCACGCAACTCGGCACGTTTTAAATTGAAAAGCAGATTGGTGCTGAATTCGTTTTTGAGTGACGGATTTTCGGTATTTGCCAAAATCATATGCCCGTAGTTATTGAGTGGCAGCCACTGTTGGGCATAAGCCACCTCGCTAAAAATCCACGGACTCACAGGTTCGATGCGCCCATAAAAAATGGCATCGTCGAGGTATTTTGCATCAAAAGTGAGGTAATACAATTGTGTGGCGGCCAATTGCAAATCGTCGGCCCAGTTGAGTTCCGCTTTTTCGCTTGTGGTTGGCGTTTTCGAAGGCTGAATAGCTTTTGCTTTTTCTTTAGCAATATCGTAAGCATCAAGCGCTTTTATTTCGAGTGTGCGTGCCCATTGCGCATCGCGTTGCATAAAACTGATAGCGCCAAGAGCAAATGCCGATGCATATTTTGCAGCCACCTGTATGGTTTCGATACCGCTATCGTAGCAGCTGTTGTCGCAAGTATTGAGCATATAAATGCGCCGTCCCACAAAATCATCGTCCGATTTTTCGATGCGGTGCATCAAAGTGTCGGGGTGGGGAAAGGATTTAAGTAGCCATTCGAGCCCATTGCGTGCTTCGTCGAGAATGTCGGGCACACCGTTGGGATGCCCCGTGCCAGCATGATTGTATTTGTCGGCAAAACTCTCGCTATTGTTTTTGTACGCAAACAAAAGTTGAAATACTATTTCGGCTATTTCATGACCTAACTGTGCACTTCCAATTGGTCGTAGCCAGCCACCGTCGATATTTTTGCTTACTATAATTGTATCCACAACCACAGTATCGATGGTGAGTATTGTTGGTCGCACACGAGGATTTTTGTTCGGAATTTCTTTGTGAACACTTATCTCGCGTTCAACCCTTGTTTCGAGGTATGGTTGAAGTTGTGTGTTGTACATTAAGTTGGCACTTTCGGTTGTGAAACGATTGTTGCGGAAATATGTCAACTGCCTATCGGCCATTCCTAAGTAAATATTTTTATTAATATATATGGTAGGCGAATAATATAAATTGTTGGCTTTTATATAAAATGCACCTTCCATTTTAAAATCGCTAAAATCGAAAATGTAGGTATCGGCAAAATTGCCAAACGCCCCCCAATGTGCAATATTACTGCTTTTAAACAGCTGTTTGTTCGTCAGCGCATCGTGAATTGTAAACACACTAATTTTTTTCGGCCGCTCAGCTACGAATATTGCTTTTTTGCTAGCATCGGGCACATAACCCAAATTATTGATGCGTATCCAAGCATCAATCGAAAACGCAGGTGCTGCGAGTGTCGAAAACAGAATTAATGTTAAAAATATCTTTTTTGTAATCATTTTCATGCTTTTTTTTGCAAATGTAAAGCATTTTATTCAATAAAGCAATGATACATAATGGAGAAAATATTACCTTTGCACCGCAATATAATTGTTTAACAATAATTACAATAAAAACGAAACGAAACAAGCACTGCAATTTGTCGTTTGCAAAAAGATACGATATTTTGCGTGGGAGTTGATTGTGAATATTAAAAATAAATTTTGAATTACATGAAAGTCTTAAAATTCGGAGGAACTTCTGTAGGCTCTGCAGCACGCATGAAAGATGTTGCCCATCTCATTTGCGATGGCGAACGTAAAATTGTTGTGCTATCGGCCATGTCGGGTACAACCAATAGTTTGGTTGAAATATCTGACTATTTTTACAAGAACAATTCTTCAGGAGCTTTGGAGCGCATCAATGCACTCGAGCACAAATACGATGCTATTATCGACGAGCTTTACGCGTCGGAAGTGATTAAAGCTGAAGCTCAAAAGACGATAAAGACGCATTTCGAATATTTACGCTCGTTTTCGAAGTCGGTGTTTACACTTTTCGAAGAAAAAGCAATTTTGGCCGAAGGCGAATTGTTATCGACCAATATGTTTCAGTTTCTGTTGCAGGAGTTAGGCCAAAACAGTGTATTGTTGCCTGCGCTTGATTTTATGCGCATCGACAAAAACTCGGAGCCCGACACCGCTTATATTGCCGAAAATCTCGAAAAACAACTCGAGATGCACCCCGACAAGACCTATTATATCACACAAGGTTATATTTGTCGCAATTTTTATGGCGAGGTTGATAACCTACAACGAGGTGGTAGCGACTATACAGCATCGCTCATTGGCGCAGCTATCAAATCGAAAGAAATACAAATTTGGACCGACATCGACGGAATGCACAACAACGACCCTCGTTTTGTTGAAGGCACAACACCTGTACCATATTTGCATTTCGAAGAAGCAGCTGAGTTGGCATATTTTGGAGCAAAAATTTTGCACCCAACATGTATTTTGCCCGCTAAGCTCAACAACATCCCTGTGCGATTGCTCAACACCATGGAGCCCAATGCGCCAGGCACATTAATTTCGTTGCAAAGCAAAAAAAACACCATACAAGCTGTTGCTGCCAAAGACAATATTACTGCTATCAAAATAAAATCGGGCCGTATGTTGTTGGCGCATGGTTTCTTGCGCAAAGTATTCGAGGTTTTCGAGTCGTACCAAACATCCATCGACATGATAACCACGTCGGAGGTGGGTGTGTCGGTTACCATCGACAACACTAAAAAACTCGACGAAATACTTAATAGCCTCAAAAAATTAGGCACCGTAACAGTCGATTCCGACATGGTGATTATTTGTGTGGTAGGCGATTTGCCAAGCGAAAACATTGGCATGCAAAACAAAGCAGTGGCTGCACTCAAGGATATTCCGGTACGTATGATTTCATACGGTGGTAGCAACTACAACATTTCGTTCCTCGTGCGTGGGCAGGACAAAATTGCTGCACTGCGCGCCCTAAGTGCTGAACTTTTTTAAAAAGAAACAATAAAACATCCTTTTCTGATTTTAAACAAAAAAAATCGAAAAGGATGTTTTTTTTAATTTACTGTAGCAACTTTTATTCGTTTTCAGATGTTTAGTAGGGTGGAGTTAAAATTGAAAACTGAAAAATGAAGTGAAAAATGTGCACAATGTATCAAATCTTCAAATTTCAAATTTCAAATTTCTAATCTCTTTCTCCCCCTTCAGGGGGCTGGGGGGCTTTTAAATATTTGTAAATAAAAATAATTCTTCAACAATATAAAATGATTAAAGCAAATTTTCCGATTGAAAAATTTGAAGGCATCGAAACGCCTTTTTATTATTACGATTTGAATGTGTTGCGTGCAACACTTCAAGAAATTAAAAGTCAGGTTTCCGACAATTTTGTGGTGCACTATGCCATGAAAGCAAATGTGAACCCTCAAGTGTTGAAAACGATACAAGAAGCGGGCTTTGGCGCCGATTGTGTGAGCGGTGGCGAAGTGCAAGCAGCTTTAAACGCGGGCATTCCTGCTTCGAAAGTAGTTTTTGCAGGCGTTGGTAAAGCCGATTGGGAAATAAACCTCGGTTTGGACAACGATATTTTTTGCTTCAACGTAGAGTCGGTTCCCGAGTTGGAAGTGATTGACGAATTGGCAGCCAAAAAATCGAAAGTTGCGCAAGTAGCATTGCGCATCAACCCCAATGTAAGCGCCAATACACACCATTATATTACTACTGGCTTAAACGAAAACAAGTTTGGCATTAATATGTCCGAACTTAATCTCGTTATCGAAAAAGTGAAACAATTGAACAATTTAAAATTGGTGGGTATTCACTTTCATATTGGTTCGCAAATTACCGATTTGTCTTCGTTCGTAGGACTTTGTAACCGCGTAAACGAAATTCAAGAAACCTTTGCACAACAAGGTCTTGTGCTCGACCATATCAATGTTGGTGGTGGCTTGGGCATTAATTATCAGGACCCAAACAACGATCCAATACCCGATTTTGCGAACTATTTCAAAATCTTCCGCGAGCAACTACAACTTAAAGCGCACCAAACACTCCATTTCGAGTTAGGACGTGCAGTAGTGGCGCAATGTGGTAATTTGGTATCGCGTGTGCTTTACGTAAAAGAGGGCACAACCAAAAAATTTGCTATCCTCGATGCAGGCTTCACCGAGCTTATTCGTCCTGCTTTGTATCAAGCATATCACCGCATCGAAAACTTAAGTTCGGATGCCGACTTGGCTACTTACGATGTTGTAGGACCCATTTGCGAATCGTCGGACTGCTTTGCCAAAGATTACGAAATGAATGCCACCAAACGTGGCGATATCATTGTGCTTCGTTCGGCTGGTGCATATGGCGAAATAATGGCTTCGCAATACAATTTACGTGCATTACCCAAAGCTTACACTTCCGACGAATTATTGTAAACAATACATTCGTAATGCATTTACGAATATGAAAAAGGACAAACCATTGCGTGTTTGTCCTTTTTTTATTTTAAAATAACTGATTATTGCGTGTAGCAAATTATTGAATTTTG
>CAZEVV010000070.1:6238-12960 GCA_964515675.1 uncultured Paludibacter sp.
GTAATTGTATTTTGGTAATTGTATTTTGGTAATTGTATTTTGGTAATTGTATTTTGGTAATTGTATTTTTGGTAATTGTATTTTGCTATGATTATAGTTTTGTGCGTAAAGCTAATTGCAAGTTTGAAATGAATACTTCTGAACCTCCTTGATTAGTTCGGTATTCGTCTTGCCAATTAATATAGTAAAGACTTTTTAAACCGAGGCCATAACGCATTGCAATCGCAAAACGGTTGTTGATTTGATATTCAGCACCTAACAATGCCGAGTTTGTCTTGAAATTGTAGTTTTTATCAGGAACTATATTGTCAGCAATGCTATTAATGCCAGTTGGAAAGCTTGCGTACAAAGGATATGTATTGTCGAGGTAATTTTTTGTTGTTGCCTTATCGGTTAATTTTGCATTTTGCGAAATTAAATGGTTGATTTCTAATCCCGCAGAAATTGTAAGTTTTTCTGTTGCTCTAAAATTCATTAATACAGGTATTTGCAAAAAAAGGAATGAAATAATCGATTGTTGATTTATTTTCTGATACTGACTGTCGAAATTGGCAAAAAGCTGTTTCGCACCAATGCGTGCAATGCCAGGCTCAACACTCACACCAATTAAGGCGTTGAAATTGTATGCCAAAATGCCATTCATATTATATGAAATTGTTGGTGCAAACATCCCGCTTTTATCTGAGATAGCATTTTTGTCTAAATGCAAATTTGTTAAGCCTGTTCCAATACTTATTCCATAGCTAAAACCTTGGCTATAGGCATTTAATGTTGTGAAAATGGTGAGACAGATAGCAAAAATCCGTGTTTTGAAAATTTTCATTTGTTTTTAATTTGCGATATGTTAAACTTAGAGTTTGAATTAAGCCTGCAAATTTATAAAAAAAGTAATGTTTATCTTCTAATAAACAAATAATTCGACTATTTTTTTTTGAGCTTTTATGTGTTCAAATCTTACGAACTTCAAATTTTCGAATTAGGACTGTATTAATAGATGATAAATGAAAATTAATTATTTTGCATTTTATGGTTTTAACGATTAAAAAATATTATCTTTGTCAGTCATTTTTATTGGGTAGGATTTTTGTGCCTAACGCAATAATTATTATGTTGAATCAACTAATTATAAAAATAAATCAATTACTTCACAATGGGATTTAATGATATTTTAAAGAAACTTTTTGGCAACAAAGCCATGCGCGATTTAAAGGAAATAGAACCTTATGTTGAAAAAATTAAGGCTGCATACGAAAAAGTAAAGGCTTTAACCAACGATGAGTTACGCGCTTTAAGTGCTCAGCTTCAACAGCGTATTGTAGATAATGTGGCAGACGAAAATGCTAGAATAGCAACTTTAAAAGCCGAAATTCCAAAAACAGAAATATATCAGCGCGAAAAAATTTACAACGAAATTGATAAGCTTGAAAAAGAGATTTACGAAAAAACCGAGAAATTTCTCGAAGCTTTAATACCCGAAGCTTTTTCGATTGTAAAGGAAACTGGTCGACGATTTACCGAAAATGCCGAAACTGTTGTTACGGCTACCGATTTTGATAGAGATTTGGCTGCAAAATACGATTTTGTGAGCATCGAAAACGATAAAGCCATTTACAAAAACCAATGGACAGCAGGTGGAACACTCATTAAATGGGAAATGGTGCACTACGATGTGCAGCTTTTTGGTGGTGTGGTTTTGCACAAAGGCAAAATTGCCGAAATGGCTACAGGTGAGGGTAAAACCCTTGTGGCTACATTGCCTGTCTTCCTTAATGCACTCACACACAACGGCGTACACGTGGTTACGGTGAACGATTATCTTTCGAAACGCGACTCGGAATGGATGGGTCCATTGTATATGTTCCATGGTTTGAGCGTAGAGTGTATTGATAAATATCGCCCCAACTCCGACGAACGCCGCAAAGCTTACGAAGCTGACATTACTTTTGGTACGAACAATGAGTTTGGTTTCGATTATTTGCGCGACAATATGGCTACTAACCCGAGCGATTTGGTGCAACGCAAACACAACTATGCTATTGTGGATGAGGTTGACTCGGTATTGATTGACGATGCGCGTACACCTTTGATTATTTCGGGTCCTGTGCCAAAAGGCGACGACCAGCTATTCGACGAAATGCGTCCCAAAGTGGAGCGTTTGTTCAATGCACAAAAAGCTTTGGCTACAAAATATTTGGCCGAAGCACGTCAGTTGATGAAATCGGATGACAAAAAACAACAAGAAGAAGGATGTTTGGCACTTTTCCGCTCGTACAAAGGTATGCCCAACAACAAGGCACTTATCAAATATTTGAGTGAGCCAGGCGTGAAAGCTCAACTGCTAAAAACAGAGGAGTTTTATATGCAAGAGAACAATAAGCACATGCATATTGCCACCGACCCTTTGTATTTTGTGATTGAAGAAAAAAATAAATCGGTAGAAATGACCGATAAAGGTATCGATTTGATTACCGACGACACGAGCGATCCAAAATTCTTTATTTTGCCTGATGTGGGTAGCGAAGTTGCCGAAATTGAAAAAGACCAATCGCTTACGCCCGAAGAACGTCAAAGTCGTAAGGACGATTTGAATCAAAGCTATGCCATCAAGTCGGAACGCGTACACACCATCAATCAATTATTAAAAGCATATGCCATTTTCGAAAAAGATGTAGAATATGTGGTGATTGAGAATAAAGTCAAAATTGTAGATGAGCAAACGGGTCGTATCATGGAAGGACGCCGTTACTCGGATGGATTGCACCAAGCCATTGAGGCCAAAGAGCGTGTAACCATCGAGGCTGCAACGCAAACTTTTGCTACCATTACTTTGCAAAACTATTTCCGCATGTACAAAAAGCTTTCGGGTATGACGGGTACTGCCGAAACCGAAGCGGGTGAGTTGTGGGACATTTATAAATTGGATGTGGTGGTAATACCTACCAATCGGCCCATTGCAAGGCACGACATGGAAGACCGAGTGTACAAAACCAAACGCGAGAAATACATTGCCGTTATCGAAGAAATTGATGCTTTGGTAAGTGCTGGTCGTCCGGTTTTGGTGGGAACAACCTCGGTTGAAATTTCGGAGCTTTTGAGCCGTATGCTCACAGGCCGAAAAATTAAACACAATGTATTGAATGCCAAGTTGCACCAAAAAGAAGCCGATATTGTAGCCGAAGCTGGACAAAAAGGTACTGTTACGATTGCTACCAACATGGCCGGTCGTGGTACCGACATTAAGTTAACGCCCGAAGTAAAAGCCGCTGGTGGTTTGGCCATTATTGGTACCGAGCGCCACGAGAGCCGCCGTGTCGACCGTCAGTTGCGTGGTCGTGCTGGCCGTCAAGGCGACCCAGGTTCGTCGATATTTTATGTGTCGCTCGAAGATGATTTGATGCGTATTTTTGGATCGGAACGTATTACGGGTTTGATGGACAAATTGGGCTTCAAAGAAGGCGAAATGATTGAGCACTCGATGATATCGAAATCGATAGAACGTGCTCAAAAGAAAGTGGAAGAGAATAACTTTGGTATTCGTAAGCGATTGCTCGAATATGATGATGTAATGAACTCGCAACGCGAAGTGATTTACAGCAAACGCCGCCATGCCTTGATGGGCGAACGTATTGGTGTTGACATTAGCAATATGATATACGATGTTGCCGAAAGCATTGTTGAAAGTGCTAAAAACATGAACGACTACGAGTTGTTGAACGAAGAATTGCTCAAAGTACTTGCAATGGAAGCGCCATTTACCGAAGAGGCTTTCGTATCGGGGCGTGCAAAAGAATTGAGTCAGCAAGTGGTGGATGCTGCTTTGGCTACTTTCAAACGCAAAATGGAAAAACTTGCTGCTGTGGCATATCCAGTAATTAAACAAGTTTACGAAAAGCAAGGTCAGCAGTACGAAAACATTTTGGTTCCTGTAACCGATGGCAAACGTGTATTCAATGTAACAGCTCATTTAGAGACGGCATACAACAACGAGGCACAAGATGTTGTGATAGCATTCGAAAAACAAACATTGCTTTATGTTATCGACGATGAGTGGAAAGAACACTTACGCCAGCTCGACGAGTTGCGCGGGTCGGTGCAAAATGCAAGTTACGAACAAAAAGACCCATTGTTGATTTACAAGCTCGAGTCGTTTGGCTTATTCAAAGAAATGATAGATTCGTTGAACAGAAAAGCTTTGTCGATATTAATGCGTGGACAAATTCCTGTGCGCGAGCCAGAGCAAGTGCGCGAAGCACGCCCCATGCAACGCATGGATTTGAGCAAGTATCGCACACAAAAAGATGAAGCAAGTGCAAGCGCATCGTCGAACGCAAACAACGATCCCGCACAACGCGATACGCGCGAAGTACAACGCACTGAGCCAATTCGTGTTGAGAAAAAAGTAGGCCGCAACGACCTTTGTCCGTGTGGTAGTGGCAAAAAATATAAAAACTGCCACGGAGCGTAGGGGAGATCTAAGTTCTGAGTTTCGAGTTTCGAGTTTCGAGCCTGCCTCATGAGGTACGAGGGAGGTTTCGAGACATTTACTACACAATACACTTAAATTGTAAATCGTAAATCGTAAATCGTAAATTATTTATTGCTTTTATAATTTTCATAAATCAGATGCATTATGTTGCTTAATTATATCACCTGGGACGTAAATCCTGAGCTTTTCAATTTAGGACCACTCACTGTACGTTGGTATGGTTTGTTGTGGGCTGTAGGTATTTGGTTGGCATTAATGATAGTTCAAAAACTATTTAAACACGAAAAATTACCCGAGGCATGGTTGGATAAATTATTCATGTACACCGTGATAGGCACAATTGCCGGTGCACGAATAGGTCACTGCTTTTTTTACGAATGGAAACTGTTGGCCGAACCGGTAAGTTTTTTGGGTATGACATTTAAATATGGCAATCATTATTTAGCACATCCGTGGGAGCTATTGTATATTTGGCGAGGCGGATTGGCAAGTCATGGTGGTGCTATAGGAATTATGATTGCAATTTATTTTTTCAATAAAAATGTATCAAAAAAAGGTTTCGTTTGGGTGTTGGATCGCCTTGTGATAGGTGCAGCTGTAACAGGTGCTGCTATTCGTTTGGGCAATTTAATGAATTCCGAAATTTATGGCGAAGCTACAACTATGCCATGGGGCTTTATTTTTGTTCGTGATAATCAAACAATGCCCATGCATCCAACACAGATTTACGAAATGATGTATTTGCTTGTAACATTTGCACTTACTTGGTGGTTGTATTGGAAAAAAGAGGCGTACAAAAAGAACGGACTTATACTCAGTGTTTTCCTTTTGATCGTTTTTGGCACGCGCTTTTTGCTCGAATTTATCAAAATGAATCAACAAGATTTTGAATCGAATATGTTTTTGAATATGGGGCAAATTCTGAGTCTACCATTCATTATTTGGGGCATATGGCTGTTGATTAATGTGAATAAAAATGCCGCAGCGAAAAAGAAATAGGGATTCCAAATTTGATGATTTGTCCCGATTGCTATCGGGATTGAAGGATTTGAAGATTTGAAGATTTGATAGATTTGAAGATTTGATAGATTTGTCCCGATTGCTATCGGGATTGAAGAATTTGATGATTTGATGATTTGAAGATTTTGTGCAACAACGACTTTGTATTTGAAGATACAACGTTATTTGCTTCATGCAATTAAAACAAAAGTTAGTTGTGTTAACTTTTGTTGAAAACATGGGCTAAATAATGTCCATTAAAAATTGTAGAGAGTTAATGTCAAAATAGTATTTTTTTTCGTACCGTATCATGTTTGTAAAACCGATACGGTACTATTTTTTATCGTTATTTTATTAAGAAAAATAAAATATGAATTCGAAATATACAAGCGTAAAGCCCTACAACAAAGACGAGGGAAAAACCGAACAACTTTCGCGTATGTTCAACACCATTTCGCATCAATACGATAGATTCAATGATATTATGTCGTGGGGAATGGCGCATGTTTGGCGCAAGAATGCATTGAAACGCTTGGCGCAGTTTCGGCCCAAGCGCTTGCTCGATATTGCCACAGGTACTGGCGATATTTGCATACATGCTTTCGATTTTTTCGAGCCCGAAGAAGTTGTTGGTGTCGATATTTCGGACAGAATGATGCATATTGGCCAAGAAAAGGTGAAAAAGGCCAAGCTCGATGATAAAATTCGCTTCGAAGTGCAAGATTGTGCTCAACTGAATTTTTCGGATAATAGTTTTGATGCAGTGACCATTTCGTTTGGCATACGCAATTTCGAAAAACTCGACGAAAGTATTGACCAAATACGCCGCGTGTTGCGCAACGATGGCAAATTGATGATATTGGAAATGAACGAGCCCAACAAAGGATTTTTGTATTTGGGCTATAAAATATATACACGTTTTTTTGTTAAGGCTACATCAAAATATTTCTCTAACGACCGTAGTGCTTACGATTATCTTACAGCATCGATGCATGCCTTTGCCAATGGCCCCGATTTAATAAGAATTCTCGAATCGCATGGTTTTAAGTTGCTTACATTCCGAAAATTCACTCTTGGCGTTTGTAGTGTATATTTGTTGGATGCAAATAAGTGACCCCCTCCCCGCATTGGTGCGCTACCCCTCCCACCCCACCAGGTATTTACCCCATTTCGTGTGCCTGCCCCGTCTAACGGGGAAGGGAGATTGTGAGTGTCGATTGAGTGTTTATTGATATAT
>CAZEVV010000071.1:0-12934 GCA_964515675.1 uncultured Paludibacter sp.
GCAGCAACCTATCAGGCTTTGGCCGACCCAAATTCGAAACCCGAAACCTTTGGTCGTCCAGGGCATATTTTCCCACTACGAGCGCGTAGCAGAGGCGTTTTGCGTCGTGCCGGACATACCGAAGCGGCTGTCGACTTGGCCCGTTTGGCTGGTTTAAATCCCGTAGGAGCACTCATCGAAATTCTCAACGAGGATGGTACCATGGCTCGCTTACCTCAATTGATTGAAGTGGCAAAAAAATTCGATATGAAAATAATTTCTATCGAGGATTTAATTGCCTATCGTTTAAAAACCGAATCGTTGGTTGAAAAAGGCGAAACAGTAAATATGCCAACTGCATATGGCAAATTCAAACTCATACCTTTTCGTCAGCTTTCGAATGGCGCCGAACATGTGGTGCTAATTAAGGGCGAATGGGATAAAAACGACCCTGTGTTGGTACGCGTACATTCGTCGTGCATGACAGGCGATATTTTTGGTTCGATGCGTTGTGAGTGTGGTGAGCAATTACACAAAGCCATGGAAATGATTGAAAAAGAGGGGAAAGGTGTTATTGTGTATATGAATCAAGAAGGGCGTGGTATTGGTTTGATGAATAAAATTAAGGCTTACAAATTGCAAGAGGAAGGTTTGGATACTGTTGATGCCAATTTGCATTTAGGTTTCAATGCCGATGAGCGTGATTATGGTGTAGGTGCACAAATATTACGCGAAGTTGGTGTGAGCAAAATTCGACTTATGTCCAACAATCCTGTGAAGCGAATTGGTCTCGAAGCTTATGGTTTGTCGATTGTCGAAAATGTACCTATCGAAGTGGCTACCAACGAATTTAACGAGTTTTATATGCAAACAAAAAAACTGCGTATGGGGCACAATTTGAAAAATACGAAATAGATTTTATTTGGGATTGAAGATTTGTCCCGATAGCTATCTCGGGATTGAAGATTTGAAGAATTTGAGAGATTTTAAAAATTTCACACAATGAAAACAGCAATTATTACTGGTGCTACAGCGGGTTTTGGCGAGGCTTTTGCATGGCGATTGGCTAAACTTGGTTATCGTTTAATAGTAACTGGCAGGCGCAACGACCGTTTGCAGCAACTGGCCAACGATATTACTGCGAAATTTGGATGCGAAGTTTGTACGCTCAACTTCGATGTGCAAGATTATAATGCATGCGAAAAAGCGATTGCCGAAATTCCTGCAAGTTTCTTTCCTATCGATTTGCTGGTGAATAATGCTGGACTTGCTGCTGGTGCGGCCCCATTCGACGAGTGTTTGCTCGACGATTTTGAGCGCATGATTGATACTAATGTTAAAGGTTTGATTTATATTACGAAACTTGTGGTGCCATTTTTTAAAGAGCAGGGCAGGGGGCATATTGTAAATATCTCGTCGGTGGCGGGCATCGAGGTTTATCCCAATGGCAATGTGTATTGTGCAACCAAACATGCTGTAACGGCTTTAACCAAAGCTTTGCGTATCGACTTACTAAAGTATGGAATTAAGGTTAGTGCTATCTCGCCCGGAATGGCCGAAACTGAGTTTTCGGTTGTGCGATATCATGGCGATGCCCAAAAAGCAAAAACAGTATATGCTGGCGTTGTGCCACTGAATGCCAACGATATAGCCGATGCGCTTGAGTTTATTGTGACGCGCCCCGAACATGTGAGTATAAACGACATTCAGCTAAATCCTGCGCAACAAGCTAATACCTATATTACAAACCGTAAATTGGTTGATTAGTAGTTGTTTGCTTAACGCAATTTATAATTGAATGTTGTTACTGTTATACCAACTGTACATATAAAATGACCCAAAGTCATTTTTATGTCTACTGTTGTTAATGCCGTAGCATATTGAGTATTTCGAAATTCCGAGAATCGGAACAAACAAATAGAACAATGAGACTTTGTCGAAATTGGGCTATATTGTTTTGCAATCGGTATTACAAGAAAATTCGCTATTTGTAAATAGCATTAATTTCGTTGTGTATTCAAACTTATGCATTTAAAGCAATAGGTTGTAATAAGAAAATGTATCCCAAAAATAATAAGCTTTTTATATAATTTAATTAAAAAAGAACGCAAAACAACAACTCAAATTTGTATAATTGATGTACTCACAACTCCCCATCTTGTTCTACCTTGAAGGGGTTAAGAGGCTTATCAGTTACTTTTTTTTTAACTAAGAGAAAAAAAAATCTAATTATTAAAAAAAAATTCTTATTTTTGCCTACGCTTATAAAAGTTTATACGAATTATTTGATAAGCAACGAATTTGAATAAATATAAAATCATACGATAATGGACTCACTTGAAATGAACAAGGAACAAAATGCTGCGAACGAAGCGTTGATGGCAAATATCGAACAACCCGAACAGTTGAATGCAAACGACACTCAGCAAGAAGAAAAAGTGCCCGCCAACGAGCTTAAAAAAAACTATGCCGAAATGTTGAAGCCCGAGCTGCTCGAAACATTAAAACAGCTTGTTGAAAAGGATGTTAATGCAGTAAAAGATGATGTTGAAGCCATCAAACAATCGTTTTATAAACAATTGCGAAACGAGGTCGAGGAGCAAAAGAAAAAGTTCGTTGAACAAGGTGGCGAAGAAGTTGATTTTCAGTATGAGAAAGATGAATTGGAAGTAGAGTTAAAGTCGTTACTTGCAATTTATCGCGAAAAAAAGGCTGTTTTACACAAACAGCTCGAAGACGCAAAAGAAACAAACTTGCTCCAGAAACAACATATTTTGGAACAAATGCGTGTTTTGTCAGAAAATAGCGATGATATAACTTCGAATATCAACGAGTTTCGCGCATTGCAACAAAAATGGAAAACAATAGGACATGTGCCTGCAACAAAAACCAACGATTTGTGGAAGCAATACAACTTGTACCAAGAGTCGTTTTGGGATTTGGTGAAAATAAACAATGAATTGCGCGAATATGATTTCCGCAAAAACTTAGAAGCAAAAACTTTGCTTTGCGAAGCAGCCGAAAAATTAGTTAGCGACGAAAATGTGTTAAACGCTTTTCAGCAATTACAATTGTTGCACGAAGAGTGGCATAATATTGGCCCCGTAAGTCGTGAGTTACGCGATAATATCTGGAATCGTTTTAAATCTGCTACTTCCGAAATCAATCGCCGTCAACAGTCGCATTTCGACGAGTTGCGTGCAGGCGAGGAGGAAAACTACAATGCAAAAATTGCCCTTTGCGAAAAGCTTGAAGCAATTGATTTCTCGAAAATTGATTCGTACAAAGCATGGGACGAAGCAGGCAAATCGATACTCGCAATACAAGACGAGTGGCGATTGATAGGTTTTGCACCTCGCAAAGTAAATCAGCAAGTGTACGATAGGTATCGCAAAGCGTGCGATGCATTTTTCGATGCCAAAAATAAGTTCTATCGCGAATCGAAGCAGGTGCTCAACGAAAATTTGAACAAAAAGAAACAACTTTGCGAAAGAGCCGAAGCTTTGAAAGACAGCACCGACTGGAAACAAACGGGCGCCGAATTTGTAAAATTGCAAAAAGAATGGAAGCAAATTGGGCCAGTGCCTAAAAAAATATCCGACGAGGTTTGGAAACGATTTATTAAAGCTTGTGACTACTTTTTCGAGCAGAAAAACAAAAATACTTCGGACAGCAAATCGGCTGAAACCGAAAATTTGGCAAAAAAGAAAGCTATCATTGTACAAATTGATGCTTTAAATGTTGAAGCTGGTGATAAAGAAGGCTTGGCCGAATTGCGTAAAATGATTGCTGAATTTAATGCTGTAGGTCATGTGCCTTTCAACGAAAAGGATAAGGTGTACAACGAATTCCGCAAAATTGTAGATGCAAAATTTGATAAGCTCAATATCGACGGCTCGCAACGACGTTTGGATTCGTTTAAGAATAACTTAAAAGATATGAGCACCAAAGGCGATAGTAAACTCATGAGTGAGCGTCAAAAGCTTATGCGTGCTTACGAGCATTTAAATAGCGAAATTTCAACCTACGAAAACAATATTGGCTTCTTAACAGTAAATTCGAAAAAAGGTAGCGGATTGATTAAAGAGATGGAGCGAAAAATAGAGAGTTTGAAAGAAGAAAGCAAACTAATTGAGAAAAAAATTAATCTCATTGAGCAGAGTTTGAATGTATAAAATCATTTATTTTAATAAAAAGCAGACCGATAGAATTTCTATCGGTCTGTTTTTTTTTTCGATTGTTATTGTTGTTGAAACAATATGATATTTGAGACTACAAAAATATGTTTTTGAGTAGCGTTTAAGTTAGGTTTCGAAGCAATAGCCATAACCTAAGCGTGTAACAATGTTTTTGCCATATTCGCCAATTTTCTTTCTCAAACGTGTGATATTTACGTCGATAGTGCGATCGAGTACAATAACTTCGTCGCTCCATACACGACTCAATATTTCGTCGCGTGTAAACACACGGTTTTTGTTTTCGAGAAAAAGTTTTAGCATCTCAAATTCTTTTTTTGTGAATGCTATTTCAGCGCCATTGAGTGTAACTTTCTTTTTACTTAAAAGCATATGTAATCCTTCGTAGCTTAGTTCCTCGATGGCGGGGTCGTCGATAATTATGGTTTTTGCACGACGCAAAACTGCCTTTACACGCGCTGTAACTTCGCGTATCGAAAATGGTTTCGAAATATAATCGTCGGCGCCAATATTAAAGCCTGTAAGCCTGTCGTTTTCGGTGTCTTTGGCTGTAAGAAAAATGATGGGGATGTGTTTTGTTTTCACATCGTCGTTAAGCATACGCGCAAGTTTAAAACCTGAAATTTCGCCCATCATTACATCGAGCAACAGCAAGTTGTAGTCTGCAATGTTGAGTTTGAGTGCTTCTTCGGCCGAGTAGGCCACATCGACACGATAACCTTCGGTTTCGAGATTGAACTGAAGAATTTCGCATAAATCTTCTTCGTCGTCGACTACTAAAATTCGTTGTGGATTCATATTTCCAATTTTGTTTAATAATTTTTACGCAAATGCTTTGTTTGCAATGTGCATTACTTTTCGGCTACAAAGTAACGAAAGTGTTATTTCTATTGTGTGTAATAACTATTACAAATGTATTACATTTTATCTTTTTATGCAAATTATTGTAAGTACATAGCCAAACGTGGTTGGGGAATGCTGCAATTCCTCTATTATTTTAAGGATTTCATATTTATCAAATCGAAAAATATAATAATATATATGTATAGATTGCATTGTTGAAGTAATTTTGGTTAATTTTGCAAGCTATATTTTTGAGTTAATAATATAATGGTTTATAAATCAGTGTTATTATACATTTTAATTTTGGAGCACAACAAGCTTTTTAAACATTGTTTGAATGAAAAAACAAAATAAACGAAAGATAATCAACGATCCAGTGTTTGGATTTATTAATATTCCTAACGATTTTATTTACGATATTATACAGCATTCGTATTTTCAGAGATTGCATCGTATCAAGCAGTTAGGTTTGTCGTCGTTTGTTTATCCAGGCGCTCAACACACACGCATGCAACATTCTTTGGGTGCAATGCATCTAATGGGTGAAGCTATTACACAACTTCGACTTCAGGGCCACGACATAAGCCCACAAGAGGCCGAAGCTGTGCGTATTTGCATATTGTTACACGATATTGGGCATGGACCATTTTCGCATGCTTTAGAGCATAGTTTGGTCGAGGGCATAAGTCACGAAGAAATATCATTGCTCATGATGCAAGCCCTTGATAGTGCTTACGATGGACGATTGCAAATGGCCATGGATATTTTTAAAGATAGATATTCGAAAAAGTTTCTTCATCAATTGGTGTCGGGGCAGCTCGATATGGATAGACTCGATTATTTGAGTCGCGATAGTTTTTTTTCGGGTGTTACCGAAGGCACTATTGCTGCTGCACGCATAATTAAAATGCTCAATGTACACAACGATCAGTTGGTGGTCGATGTGAAGGGTATTTATTCGATTGAGAAATTTTTGGTTGCACGTAGGCTCATGTATTGGCAGGTTTATTTGCACAAAACATCGGTAGCGGCCGAAAAAATGCTTGTAAGTATACTGAAAAGAGCAAAAGAATTGGCTTTGAATGGCGAAAAACTTTTTGCTTCGCCTGCTTTGGAGTATTTTTTATACAATAAAGTGGACAAAAAAATGTTTAAAGATGATACTACAGCTTTAGAAATGTTTGCTTTGCTCGACGACTCGGATATTGTGTGTGCCATAAAAGTTTGGGCATCTCACCACGACGTAGTTTTGAGCGTGTTGTGCAAATGTTTTACAAACCGACGATTGTTTAAAGTTGAACTGAATACGCAGGCAAAATTGCAGGCCGATATCGATAATTTGATTGAAATGTATGTGTTGCATTATGGTATTTCGGAACACGAAGCGCGCTATTTTTTCGACGATGAGGTGGTGAGTACCGATACTTATAGTGCTATTGATGAGCGAATTAATATTTTGCATAAAGATGGTACCGTGGCCGATGTTGCCGAAGTGTCGGACATGTTAAATATTGAGGTGTTGACAAAAAAAGTGGAAAAACATTATTTTTGTTATCATAAAATTTAAAAATTATAATTTTCAGAATTTATATGGAATTTAGTGCTAAGCAAATAGCTGATTTTTTGAAAGGCGAGATAGTAGGAGATGAGGGTGTGAAAGTAAGCTCGTTTTCGAAAATTGAAGAGGGCAAACAGGGTACTTTGAGTTTTTTGTCGAACCCCAAGTACAGCAAATATATTTACGAAAGCGATGCAAGTATAATATTGGTAAACAAAACATTTGAGCCTGAGCAAGCTGTAAAGGCAACGCTGATAAAGGTTGAAAATGCTTACGAATCGTTGGCTATGCTGTTTGCATTGGTTGAGCAATTTACACCGCGTGCTACAGGTATCTCGTCGCAAACGAGTATCGATGCAAGTGCTCAAGTGGCCGAAGGTGCTTATATCGAAGCATTTGTAAGTATCGGTAAAAATGTAAATATCGGTAAAAATGTGAGCATATATGCCAATTGTAGCATTGCTGATAATGTTCAAATAGGCGATAATGTTATTTTATATGCAGGGGTAAAGTTGTACAAAAATACTGTTGTTGGATCAAACTGTATATTGCACGCTGGTGCAGTAATTGGAAGCGATGGCTTTGGTTTTGCACCCACCGACGATAAGAGTTACAAAAAAATACCGCAAATGGGCAATGTAGTGATTGAGGACAATGTTGAAATTGGTGCAAATACTACTGTTGACCGTGCTACATTAGG
This sequence comes from uncultured Paludibacter sp., assembly GCA_964515675.1. Taxonomy (GTDB): domain Bacteria; phylum Bacteroidota; class Bacteroidia; order Bacteroidales; family Paludibacteraceae; genus Paludibacter. Next base: position 7,277 of record CAZEVV010000071.1, read on the forward strand.
CAGTACCATAATTCGTAAAGGTGCAAAACTCGATAATTTGATACAAATTGCACACAATGTTGAAATTGGCGAAAATACTGTAATTGCTTCGCAAGCAGGTATTTCGGGGTCAACAAAAATTGGTCGTAATTGCATTGTTGCAGGTCAAGTAGGTATTGCAGGTCACTTAACAATTGCCGATGGAACAATTTTTGCGGCACAAAGTGGCGTTCCAAATTCGATAAAGCAACCCAACCAAGCATTAATGGGTAGTCCTGTTTTTGCTTTGCGCGATTATCAACGTTCGGCCATAGCATTTAAGTCGTTGCCCGAGCTACAAAAAAAGATTTACGAATTGGAACGAGTATTGAAGTCGTTGACAACCAATAGCAACGAAGCAGGTAAATAAGCAAAAAATAAAGATTAAAAAATAAATACGAATTTTTTTCAATGTCGAAACAAAGAACTATTAACGAGTCCTTTTCGTTCTCAGGAAAAGGCTTACACACGGGGTTAGATATAACTTTAACTTTTCAGCCAGCACCCGTAAATCATGGAATAAAAATTAAGCGAACCGATATCGAAGGTGCACCAATGATTGATGCATTGGCCGATTATGTTACGCAAACCATGCGCGGCACAGTATTGCAAAAGGGCGATGTGCAAGTGAGCACTATTGAGCATGCCATGGCAGCACTTGCGGCTTATGGAGTTGATAATGTGTTGTTTGAAGTGAATGCCCCTGAGTTTCCGATACTTGATGGTAGTGCCAAATTTTTTGTTGAGGCATTGCAAAAAGTAGGAACAGTAGAACAAAGCGAGGAAAAGGATTATTACATAGTTCGTAAAAAAATTGAACATTCCGACCCCGAAACGGGAGCAAAAATCACGATTTTGCCTGATGATGAGTTTAGGGTTGATGTGCAAATCGACTTCCACTCGCCTGTATTGGGTAATCAGTATGCAAGTTTGGATAGTTTGGCCGATTTTGCAGCCGAAATTGCCGAGTGCCGCACTTTTGTATTTGTGCGCGAAATAGAGCCTTTGCTCAAAATGAATCTCATTAAAGGTGGCGATTTGAAAAATGCAATTGTAATTTATGATCAAGTTATGCCACAGGCTCAAATGGACGAATTGGCTAAAGCATTGGGTCAGGAGTCGTTTGATGCCTCGAAACCAGCTATTTTGAGTGGCGATTTGCGTTTTAGCAACGAGATGGCGCGCCATAAATTGCTCGATGTAATTGGCGACTTGGCATTGATAGGCAAACCAATAAAAGGAAAAGTAATTGCACGTTATCCTGGACACAAAATAAATACCGAGCTTGCAAAAATTATTCGTAAAGAACTAAAAAAACAGGAAATACAAGCCCCTGTTTACGATGATAGCATTGCGCCAAAATTGGATGTGAACGCTATTAAACAACTTTTACCTCATCGCTGGCCATTTTTGTTGGTTGACAAAGTGATTGATATTAAGCAACATGCTATTGTTGGTGTAAAAAATGTAACTGTAAACGAAACATTTTTCATGGGGCATTTCCCCGAAGAGCCTGTTATGCCAGGTGTGCTTATTGTTGAGGCTATGGCGCAAACAGGTGGATTACTCGTTTTGCACGACCTTGAAGATGCCGATAAATATTCGACCTATTTTTTAAAGATTGATAATGTAAAATTCCGCCAAAAAGTAGTTCCGGGTGATACACTCATTTTCCATCTCGACATGCCCGAACCCATGCGTCGTGGCTGTGCAATTATGAAAGGTCATGCCTTTGTAGGAGGGAAAATAGTGGCTGAAGCCGAATTTATGGCGCAAATTGTAAAAAACAAATAAAACTATTCAGTATTTTTGAACAAAGTGTAAATTATTATTGTACTTTTGCACTCGAAAAATTTTAACTCAATTGTCAAATAAATGAAACAACCATTGGCTTATATCCACCCCGATGCCAAAATACATGCGACGGTGGTAATTGAACCCTTTGTAACCATCGATCGCAATGTTGTGATTGGCGAAGGTACTACAATCGGACCAAATGTAACAATACTCGAAGGGGTAAGAATTGGAAAGAATTGCAAAATATTTCCTGGTGCTGTAATTGGCGCAATACCCCAGGATTTAAAATATAAAGGTGAAGACACCCTGGCGATAATTGGTGATAATACAACCATTCGCGAGTGTGTTACTGTAAACAAAGGTACTGTTGCAAAAGGCAAAACTGTTGTTGGCAACAATTGTTTGCTTATGGCATATTGCCACGTTGCGCACGATTGTATAGTTGGCGACAATGTAATTATGGCCAATGCAACACAATTGGCAGGCGAGGTTATTGTCGACGATTTTGCGATTATTGGTGGTGGCTCATTGGTACATCAGTTTGTACACATTGGCTCGCATTGTATGGTGCAAGGTGGTTCGAAGATAAACAAAGATGTGCCTCCATTTATAACAGCTGGCCGCGATCCGCTTTCGTATGCAGGTGTAAACTCTATCGGTTTGCGTCGTCGAGGTTATAGCAACGAACAAATACGCGATATACAAGATGTGTATCGTTACATTTATCAATCGGGTATGAACACATCGCATGCAGTTGAGCGCATTATGGCCGAGTTGCCTGCAACAATTGAACGCGATGAGATTTTGCTATTCGTAAAAAATTCGCCAAGAGGTATTATTAAGAGCTATTTCGATTAATAGCTTATTGTAAATATTGCATTCAAATGAAGCTGCATAGTTGCGTATTATTCCAACCATGCAGCTAATTGCATCTTTTAAAACTTAGTGCTAAGGCATTTTATTTCGATTATTTTTAAAGGTGTTTTTTAAATAATTATTTTTATTATGGAAATAAAAAATGAAGAAGTAGGCAAGAAAAGTTTAAACTTTATCGAAGCCTTTGTTGAGCAGGACCTGAAGGAGGGTAAAAATGGTGGACGCATACAAACGCGTTTCCCGCCCGAACCCAATGGTTATTTGCATATTGGACATGCAAAAGCTATTTGTCTCGATTTTGGTATTGCACGCAACTACAATGGTATTTGCAATCTCCGTTTCGACGACACCAACCCAGTGAAAGAAGATGTTGAATATGTTGACTCTATTCAGCAGGATATTGAGTGGTTGGGTTACAAGTGGGCCAACATTTATTATGCTTCCGATTATTTCCAGCAATTGTGGGATGTGGCCGTACAGCTCATAAAAGATGGTAAAGCTTATATCGATGAGCAATCGGCCGAAACCATTGCAAAACAAAAAGGAACACCTACGGTAGCAGGTACCGAGAGTCCGTTTCGTAACCGACCCGTTACCGAAAATTTGGCTTTGTTCGAAAAAATGAACACTGGTGAAGTTGCTGAAGGCGCCATGGTGCTTCGCGCAAAAATTGATATGGCATCGTCGAATATGCACTTCCGCGACCCTATTATGTATCGTGTAATTACATCGCATCCGCACCACCGCACAGGTTGGACGTGGAAGGCTTATCCAATGTATGACTTTGCACATGGTCAATCCGATTATTTCGAAGGAGTTACGCACTCATTGTGTACGCTTGAGTTTGAAGTGCATCGCCCGCTTTACGATTGGTATATCGACCAATTTAAAGTTGACGATTATCGCCCACGACAAATTGAGTTTAACCGTTTGAACCTTACATATACGGTAATGAGCAAACGTAAAATGTTGCAATTGGTACAAGAAAATTTGGTTACCGGTTGGGACGATCCGCGCATGCCTACCATTGGTGGATTGCGTCGCAGAGGTTATACGCCCGAAGCTATACATAATTTTGTCGATAAAATTGGATATACCAAATACGATGGCATGAATGACATTGGATTGCTCGAACATTCGGCGCGCGAAGTGCTCAACAAAACGGCCAAACGTGTGAGTGTTGTACTTAATCCAATTAAACTTGTTATAACCAACTATCCCGAAGATAAAGTGGAGTGGTTGGCTACTGAAAATAATCCTGAAGACGAAAGTGCTGGTACACGCGATGTGCCATTTGCACGCGAATTGTATATTGAGCAGGACGACTTTATGGAGGATGCGCCTAAAAAATATTTCCGCATGACACCAGGGCAAGAAGTACGCCTGAAAAGTGCATATATTGTAAAATGTACGGGTTGCAAAAAAGATGATGCTGGAAATGTTGTTGAGGTATATTGCGAATACGACGAAATGACAAAAAGTGGTATGCCTGAGTCGAATCGTAAGGTGAAAGGTACTTTGCACTGGGTTTCGAAGCAACATGCTGTAAATGTAGAGGTGCGTTTGTACGATCGCTTGTTCAATGTCGAAAATCCTTCGGCCGATCCACGCGACTTCCGCGATTTGCTCAATCCCGAATCGATAAAAGTGCTCGAAAATTGTTTTGCCGAGCCTTGTCTTGCCGAGGCTAAAGTGCTCGATAACTTTCAGTTTCAACGCACAGGTTATTTTACTGTGGATAGCGACTCAACGGGTTCGAAAAAAGTATTCAATCGCACAGTATCGTTGAAAGATAGCTGGTCGAAAGAGATGAAGAAATAGCGCTTATAGCTAGGTTGTTATAATAAAGGGAACTTTATCAAACCTGTATTAGGTTGATAAAGTTCCCTTTCTTTTTTGATTATTCTGTTGAAACTGATTTCGATCAACTATACTTTTGCTATGCTAAAATTGATTTGTGAAAATTACCTGAATATGTTAATAATGAGTTGTTTAAATGTTGGTAGTTTTTCAACCTTTCTTTATTTTACCCTTTAGGGGGCTGAGTATTTACCTTATTTAAACATTAATTTTTCAACCTCTTTCCAATTCACTACAGCCCAAAACGATTTCAAATATTCGCCGCGTTTCGATTGGTATTTTAGATAATAAGCATGTTCCCAAACATCAACGGCTAATATGGGTTTTCCTTTCACCGCTGCATTGTTCATTATTGGGTTGTCCTGATTGGCGGTCGAAGTTATTTGCAATTCGCCCTTTTCGTTGCGAATGAGCCATGCCCAGCCCGAACCAAAGCGTGTGAGTGCCGCTTTCTCGAATTCGCTTTTGAAATTATCGATGCTCCCAAAACTTTCGACCAATGCTTTTTCAACTTTTTTCGACATGCGCGATTTGTTGGCAGGCGTCATTAAGTTCCAAAAAAGTGTGTGGTTGTAATGTCCACCACCATTGTTGCGAACGCTTGTTTGGATGTCGGCAGGTATTTGGTCGAGCATTGCCATGAGTTCGACAATGTTTTTTTGTTGTAATTCGGGATATTTTTCGAGCGATTTGTTTAAGTTGTTCACATAGGCAGCATGGTGGTTTTTGTGATGAATAAACATTGTGCTGCTGTCGATGTAAGGCTCGAGTGCATTGTATTTGTATGGCAATTCGGGCAAAGTATGTTGCGAAAAAAGCATTGAGCTCATGCCCAAAGCAAAAATAATTGTACTAAGAATGTGTTTCATGATATTTTGTGTGTTTAATTAATTTTTTTTCTACTATTAGCTTTAACATTTTAGATTGATAAAAGTTTGAAATGATTAGAGAAAAAAGTATAAAGTATAGAATGATAGACTTGTTTATGTTACCGTTCGGTTACATTTGTTCATTTTGAATAATTTTTATGTAAAAAATGAGATGAATCAATGGGCGACGAAACAAAAGCCTTTAATTTAAATAGAGGCTTAAATGTGAAAGAGATGA
>CAZEVV010000072.1:0-12793 GCA_964515675.1 uncultured Paludibacter sp.
CAATCTTCAAATCTCTAATCTTCAAATCTCTAATTTTCAATCCCGATAGCTATCTGGACAAATTCCTCAATCGTCAAATTTTCAAATTTTCAAATCTTCAAATAAAGAATTATTATGGTAAAAGGTTTATTTCATATTTTATTGTTTTATTTTTTAGGCGAAATGCTGAGTTTAGTGCTTGGCGGATGGCTTCCGGGCAGTGTATTGGGCATGGTGCTGTTGTTTTTGGCGCTTTACTTCAAAATAGTAAAACCCATTAATGTAAAAGACGCAGCTACAATTATTACCAAAAACATGGCTGTATTTTTTATACCAGCTGCCGTGGGCATAATGGTGTATGTGGAATTGTTTTCGAAATCGCTCATGATAATTGCATCGGCTATTGTTGTTAGTACAGTTTTAACTTTAATAACCGTGGCTTTGGTACAGGAGAATTTCGAAAAAAGACGTAATAAAAAAATCAATTCGAACAATAACGAACAACAAGCATAATGGAAAATTTGATAGAAGGATTTAAAACAGCCATTTCGGGCGAAGTATTTTTGCTTATGTTAGTCATGGGTTCGTTTCTTTTGGGCATAAAAATTTATCAACGCACAAAAATCAGCCTTTTGCAACCTTTGCTCACAGCTGTAATCATAATTATACCATTTCTTAAAATGGCCAATATCGAGTACAGCACATTTTACAGCAACACACGCTTTCTCAATTTTATGCTTGGGCCTTCGGTTGTGGCCTTGGGTTATGTGCTTTACGACCAAATTGGCTACCTGCGTGGCAACGTAAAATCCATTTTATTGGCCGTTTTTGCGGGTAGTATAGTAGGCATTGCCAGTGTTGTGGGCATTGCCAAAGTTTTGGGTGCCGACAAAATTTTAATCGCTTCATTAGCGCCAAAATCAGTTACAACGCCCATAGCCATTAGTTTGGCCGAAAAAACAGGTGGCGCACCAGCACTTGCAGCAGCTTTTGTTGTTATATGTGGTGTATTTGGAGGTATAGTTGGCCCCATTGTACTGCGCAAAGTTGGTGTAAAAAGCAAAATAGCACAAGGCCTGGCCATGGGGTCGGCATCGCACGCTTTAGGCACCGCTCGTGCACTCGAAATGGGTGCACTCGAAGGCGCCATAAGTGGCTTAGCCATAGGCATTATGGGCATAATGACAGCATTGCTTATTCCCTTTGCCGAAAAACTTTTTTGATAATTAGGCTTGTCTGTAAATGCCAAACTTACATTCACTTCAAAATAGCTTCATCAACTTTAGTCCAATATTCAAATCTCACACCACCCTCATCTACAAACAGTTGCGCTCGGGCACCAATGAGCAGCGGTAAATTTCCGATAATATGACCAAATGGCAAATCGAATGCAATAGGGAAATTATAGTCGGCACATGCATTTTTTATCACTTCTTCAACACTTGCCATCATGTCGGGGTCGTAGGGCATGTGATTGAATTGCCCAACGAGCAAACCACTAATTTTCGACAAAGCACCCGAGAGCCTCAAATTTTGCATCATTCGGTCGATATGATACGCTTGCTCACCAATATCTTCGATAAACAATATCGCATTTTCAAAGTCAATGTCAAAAGGCGTTGCCCGCAAACCGTATAGTACCGATAAATTACCACCACGCACAATACCGTTTGTACTACCAAGTCGATTTTGGGCATGAGCGGCAAATGTCAAGTTATGCACTTCGCCTTTCAAAAACTGTTTTAAGGCAACAACATAAGTCTCATTACCAACACTTTCGACTAAGTATTTTGCCATCGAACCATGGCAGCTTACAATATCGTATTTCGAAATAGCATTATGCAACACAGTAATATCGCTAAAACCAATGAGCCATTTAGGATTTTTGCAAAATGCATCAAAATTAAGTTGATCGATAATTTGTGTGAGCCCATACCCGCCCCTACTACAAAAAATGGCTTTCGCTGTTGGATGATCAAGGGCGGCCTGAAGGTCATCGCAACGCTCAGCAGGCGTTCCAGCAAAGCGTCCGTATTGCGCAAATGCATTTTTGGCAATTTCCACAGCATATCCCCAACTTTCGAAAACTTCTTTCACACCAACGATAAGCGATTTTTCGATCACACCCGAAGGCGAAACTATTATTATTGTGTCATTTGCATTTAAAAATGGTGGATATATCATATTGGCTATAATTTTTATTTTTTTATCAAAACAAAAATACACAAAGTAATGCACATGCGAAAATATCATTGTAATATATCTCTATTCCGATTTTCAAAATGCAATAACATCCAATAATTTTACAAGTGTATGCAACTTTTGGGCTGTTTTGTGCGTCATTGCAAATAGAAATAAAAAAAAATAACATAAACTACAATTTTTTTGAAATAAATCAGTTATTAATTGTAGCTATAACACTTGTAAGGTAATTGTATAATAAAAAATATGGAAGAATACGAAAAACTTCAATTCAAACTAAAGGTTGTTCGGTTTTGTAAACTAATGTTTGCAATGGTAGTGGTTTTTGGCATATCGATGTATGTAATTGAACAAAAAAAAGTTGCAGAAAATATTACCAACACACGAATTGATAAAATAAGTTCGATACAAACAAATTGGCAAAACAGCTACAAATAACACTTCGCTAACAAAATATTTACAACAATGCACATTAGTCACATATAAAAAATGTGGTTAATGTGCATTTTTTACACATAAAATGTCGATTTTTCCACCCAAACCTATAAACGAAAACATTATTTTTGTTTTGGCAATTACGCTTTGTGTATTATTGCCAAAAAACAGTTTGAAACAATAGAAAAATAAAATGAAAAAACTCAGCATTCTTTTTTTTACATTGCTTGCAATAAATTTTGTTCAAGCAGCTACTTTTCGCACCGATTCGCTTTATTCCAAATGGATTATTGATTCGCGCATGGGCGATTTTAGAAACAAATTAAAAACCGAAAGCTTTTTAACACCCACAACTGCACGCACGGCTAGTTGGGACTATGTGCCCGGGCTTGTAGCCAAAGGCATTATTATGGCTTGGGAACAATACAAAAACGAAGCATGGAGCGAACCCTATTTTTTGGCAATAAAAGATTATGCCGATAATGTAAATATGCACTTGGGCGAATCGAATATTGACGACTTAAATGCTGGAAAAATATTTTTTGAGCTTTATCGTGCTTCCAAAGCGCGTGGCGATGAGGCTAGTGCTGCTATTTACAAATCGAAAATCGACCTGTGTCGTAACACACTCAAATACAACCACACACGCATTGCTGCTCACTTACCTGGCACAGGTGGTTTTTGGCACAAAAAGCAATACGTAAATCAAATGTGGCTCGATGGACTTTACATGGGCCCTGCATTATACGCCGAATGGCAAGGCAATTTTGGCAAATCGGAGTCGGTAGCCGACAACAAAGCCGCATGGGACGACATTGCGCTGCAATTCGACACTGTGTTTAAATACACTTGGGATGCCGACAAGAAATTGAACTTTCATGCTTGGTCGGCCGAACCGCTCAACAATGCATCGAAATTTTGGGCCGACCCAGTTACCGGACGTTCATTGGAATATTGGGCGCGCGGCGTTGGTTGGTTTTTTGCTGCATTGGTCGATGTTTTGGAGCATATGCCCAAAGATCATCCGGGATATGCACGCCTACAAAACTATACGGTTTTGGTTGCCGATGGACTTAAAAACAGACAGGATGCTGCTACAGGCTGTTGGTATCAGCTACTTCAGTACGATGGTTCGCTCAAAGGCACAAGTTGCAATGTTTACAACTACCTCGAGTCGTCGGCTTCGTCGATGTTTACTTATGCCTACTTTAAAGGCATACGCTTGGGCGTATTGAACAAAAATACATATTTACCTGTAGCCACAAAAGCATATCGTGGTTTGATTGAGAACTTTGTTGTTGAAGAAGGTGGAGGAAAGATAAAACTTATACAAAGTTGCGAATCGGCTGGGTTGAGCGGCACTCGCAAAGGCGACGCCAATTACTATTTGTGTGGTAGCGATGTTGCAATACACAACAATACCGAGGGTAAAGTGCTAGGCCCATTTATAATGGCCAGTTTGGAATACGAACAACACATAAAAAACAATACTACAAGCACAAAAAAGCGCAAATGCCTCTTCGGCCGCAGATAAGGATTACCGAAAATGGCATTGAATTAATTTGCATGGAAGGTATGAGGCGCCTTTCAATTTATAATTCTTCGGGCAAAACCGTATTCAATTACCGAGGGAATACAGTTTTCAGTAAGAATATTGCTTTGCAAAAAAACTCTATTTATCTTATTATTATCGACAATCAAAAAGCATTTAAATACTTTTTAAATCGAAATTAAGCAATTCTTTTTCAACAAAATAAAATCAACTTTCAAACAAAAAACTGTTTTTCCAACGATTTCGGGAAAACAGTTTTTTTATTGTCGATATTTTTTCTCCGAATAGCATTTTCGGTGAAAATAAGAACATCTCCCCTACTCCTTTTAATTTGGTTTGACAAATTTCACAATGCCACATCAAGCCCCTCACCATATGTCACAAAAAAACAACTGACAACCACTTTATGCAGTTGCCAGTTATTATCAAATCCTAAAAATCTATACTGTGTTCGCATGAAAACGTCAACATCTGCGTTGCACTTACAGCGAAAATTGTTTATTAAACTATATAATAATTAGTTATACGAAGTTTCGCCATGTTCGTAAATATCCAAACCTTCCTCTTCAACACGTTTCGAAACTCGAAGTATTTTGGCTTTTTTGAGTATGTAGAACAAAATAAGTCCGAGCCCGAATGCCCAAGCAAAGATTGAAACTACACCAACAGCCTGAATACCCAACTGTGTGAAACCATGACCATAAAGCAAACCGCTCGAAGTTGAGAATATACCCACCATCAAAGTACCGAAAGCACCCGAAATACCGTGAACTGAAATTGCACCCACAGGGTCGTCAATTTTCAAAACACTATCAAAAAATTCAACAGCAAAAGGAAGTATGATACCAGCCATAGCACCAATAGCAACAGCACCGGCGGGGTCAACCACGTTAGTACCAGCAGTGATAGCAACTAAGCCAGCCAAAGCACCATTGAGCGAAATAGAAAGCAATGGACGTTTGTAGCGCACCCAAGCAGTAAGCATTGCAGCAACAGCTCCAGCAGCAGCAGCCAAGTTGGTAGTTACAGCAATATGACCAATTGCAACAGCGTTTTCGGTACCAGCAGCAGCCAATTGCGAGCCTGGGTTAAAACCGAACCAACCAAACCAAAGAATAAATACACCCAATGCGCCAAGCAACAAGTTATGTCCAGGAATAGCATTTGGTTTACCTGCTTTGTTGTATTTACCAATACGTGGTCCAATGATAGCAGCACCAGCCAAGCCAACCCATGCACCTACCGAGTGAACAATTGTAGAACCAGCAAAATCGTGGAAACCAAGTTCGCTCAACCAGCCACCGCCCCATGTCCAGTGACCTGATATTGGGTAGATAAACAATGTAATTACAATTGTAAAAATTAGATAAGCCTTAAACTCAGTACGCTCAGCCATTGCTCCCGAAACAATAGTTGCTGCTGTAGCTGCAAAAACAGTTTGGAAAAACAAATCGGAATAGTTTGCGTAGTTGTCGCCAAAGCCACTATCAGTGTAAAATAAGTTGGGAATCCCAATAAATCCGGCAATTGAGTCACCATACATAATACCAAACCCAATTGACCAGTAAAGTAACGAACCTATGGCAAAATCCATAAGGTTTTTCATCAAAATATTGGCCGAGTTTTTCGAACGCGTAAATCCCGCTTCGACCAATGCAAAACCAGCTTGCATAAGCATAACCAGAAATCCGGCTATGAGCAGCCACATATTATCGATACCTATTTGTAGGCCTTGTAATGTTTCTTCCATTTTCTTTATATATTAATCTTTTTATACCTTAATTTAATAACACAATGCAGTTACTTTAAATTTCATTTTCGGCGTTATACAAGGCAATGTCGCCATGTTCGGCTGTACGAATGCGAACAGCATCGTCGACATTAATTACGAAAATTCTACCATCGCCCACTTCACCTGTTTGCGCTGCTTTTTGTATTGCATTCACTGTTTTTTCAACATTTTTGTCGCGAACAATGATGCTTATAAGCGTTCTTTCAATATAACTTGTGTCGTATACAACACCACGGTAAATTCTTTCCTGACGGGCTTTACCTACACCACGTACATCGTAATACGAAAACCATTCGATGTTGATTGCGTCGAGAGCCTCGCGAACATCTTCGAACTTTGTTTTGCGGATAATTGCTTCAATTTTTTTCATTTCAATATTGTTTTTTTTGAATGTTTATTGTTCAAAATTATATGCTAAGCTTTGTTATTGTATGGCGTGTTGTTGCTTTGCAGCGAACAACACTTCATACAACTTAAAAAAATTACGATTTAGAAGCTCACGCTTGCTACTATATAATATTGTTGAGTAGTTGGGTTTAGAATAAGACTTCCCGAAAGTGGCAAAGTGAACGAATCGCTAATTTTAATTTCTTTCGAAGTGCTTAGACCAACATTTACCAAACCAAATTTACCATCAAGTGTGTGCCATCCATCACCTGCTCCTGCAAAAATGCTGAATTTCTCGAATGCATAACCCAATTCGAAGTATTTATCGCCACCAGCTGTAGCAGCACCACCAGCTTCGTTAAGCATATAATTTGCCGATACCGACAGGCCACCAATTTCGTAACCTAAGTTAAGCTCGAAACCATGAGCACCATTTGCTTTACTGAAATCGAAATAATCAGATCCTGGGAAATAATAGTCAGTCAAACCTAAGCTCAAACCGAAACCAAAAGTGTATTTAGTGTACAAGTCCATTTCAAGAAAACCATCCAAACCAGCCGAACCCCAAGTTCCGATTGAAAAACCGCCAGCCGTAAAATCGATCGTTGGTTGAATAGACAATCCTGAGAATTTTGTACCACGCCATACATACGAACTTGTAACATCGGCACCTACACTTAACTCTTGTGCTTTAGCACTGTTCGAAAAACAAATTACGGCAACTAATGCCAACACTAAAATTTTTACCCTTTTCATACCTTTTTGTTTTAATTAGTAATATTATTGTTGTTTATATCTAATGCAAATAAATTACTTTGACATATTGATTATAATTATTTCAATTCGCTATCATTATGTTCATTTTCATAACGCAAAGATATGCATAATGTCAATATAATTTAATTATTTAAATAAAAATGATATTCAAAATTTCACAAAGCTATCATTATGATTCAAAACAACCATATATCGTATCATTCTGTAACAATATTAACTTAATTTACTTTCAAATGTAATCAGCCTGCATTTTGGGTCAATGGTTTTATTGTTATTTAATTTGTAGTCTTTAGATTAAATTGTATCTTTGCGCTTCAATTATTAATTTTGGTATAAATAATAGGTCGAAAACTCGACATATTACAGCTTTACATATAGATAATTAATGAAAACAGTAATATTATTTTCTATTTTTTTGATAGTAGGCTTGGTTGCATCACAATTCTCACCAATATTGTTTGGCGATGCGTATACAACATTTCGCTATTATGAGGGACTTTTACTTTCGGTTGCACTTTCGTTTATTATGATAAATGTAGGTCGCGAGTTTGACTTAGACAAATCGAAACTCAAAAGTTATGGTAAGGATTATTTGGTAGCAATGCTTACAGCTGCAATGCCGTGGATTTTGGTTTGCATTTATTTTATGTTTTTACTTCCCGAAGGACATTTTTGGGAATGGGAATCGTGGAAAAACAATTTACTCTTAAGCCGTTTTGCTGCGCCAACATCGGCAGGTATTCTTTTTGCAATGCTTGCAGCCATTGGCCTGAAAAAAAGTTGGGTTTACAGCAAAGTGCAAACTTTGGCCATTTTCGACGACCTCGATACAATATTATTAATGATACCTTTGCAAATATTAATGATAGGTATGCATTGGGAGCTACACATTGTTTTAGTAGTTGTTGCGCTTTTGCTATTTCTTGCATGGCGTTATTTAAGTGCAGTTGCAATGCCTCAAAAATGGCACTTTATATTATTGTATGCTTTTTTAGTTGTTGCAATGAGCGAATTTATCTACAATAGTTCGAAATTAATATCCGACAAAGGCGTGCATATCGAAGTGCTTTTACCCGCTTTTGTATTGGGTGTAATTATGCGCACTAAACACATTCATGATAAACGCGACCAAGAAATCACTCAAATCATTTCGTATGTTTTCATGTTTTTAGTAGGTTTAAGCATGCCTGCATTTATTGGCAAAATGGACATGATTGAAACGGTTGAAGGCGCATTTGTACAACCCGTACTTTCGTGGGGCGAAATAGCATTTCATGTAGTGATTGTTACTCTATTATCGAATTTAGGCAAAATGGTGCCAGTTTTCTTTTACAAAGACCGTAAATTATCCGAACGTTTAGCCATATCAATAGGTATGTTTACGCGTGGCGAAGTGGGCGCAGGCATCATTTTTATTGCCATTGGCTACAATATTGGCGGCCCTCTTCTGGCAATTTCAATTCTTACTATCGTGCTTAACCTAATACTCACAGGTTTCTTTGTTCTTATTGTTAAAAAACTCGCGCTCAAATCGGTTGAGGTGGGCGATGTGCTTGACTTTGACGAGAATGGCAATCCGGTGGTAGATGAAAGCGATGTAGAATTAGTAGTACTCGAAGAGTTTAAAGATTAATTTGAACAATATCCCAAAATCATAAAAAAACACAATATTATTTTTTTTAATTATATGAAATTAAAATATTTAGCCCTGATTATTCCTTTTATTTTAGGAGCTTGTAATCAAACACCACGCTTTGCTGTAAATGCCGAGCTTACAGATGCTGTTGATAGCACTGTTTACTTCGAACATATGAAGCACGGCAGCATTGTACTGCTCGATTCGGCACGCATCAAAAAAAATGGCACTTTCAAATTCAAAGCGCCTGCACCCGAATATCCCGACTTTTACCGCCTGCGCATTGGCAGCCGTCATTTGGTATTTTCGGTTGATTCGATAGAGACAATAAATATTCAGGCAACATTAAGTACATTTGCACTCAATGCGAGTATCGAAGGTTCGGAGCAGTCGTTAAAAATTCAACAGCTACGTCGTTCGGTAGCAGCTATACAATCAAAAGTAAATGCTTTGGCATCGCTTGTTGATAAATCGCAACGCGATAGTGCCATACGCATAATCGATGCTGACTTAAAAGCACACAAAGAGATGGCACAAAAAATAATTTTGGAAAACCCCGGTTCAGCATCGGCCTACTTTGCCATTTTCCAAAAAATTGATGAGTACTTTGTATTCTCGCCATATGTGAAGGCCGACAAGCCCTTTTGTGCAGCTGTTGCAACATCGTACAATACTTTCATGCCCAACAATCCTCGCTCGAGCCACTTGTATAATGTTGTGCTCGAAGCCATTAAACTCGAACGACAAGAGCGTCAATCGGAGGGCGCATCGTGGAACGAAGTACTGAGCAATGCTTCCAAAGGTTATATTGACATAATATTACCCAATCGCATGTCGGCACCACAAAAACTATCATCGCTCGAAGGCAAAGTAGTACTTATCGACTTTTCGGCATACGAAATGGAAGGAAACATTCCTTATACTTTCGAGTTGCGCGAACTGCACAATAAATACAAAGAACGTGGCTTCGAGATATTTCAGGTATCGTTGGACCGCAACAAATTGCTTTGGGAACGTTCGAGCGAAAAAATTCCATGGGTTTGCGTACGCGATGTGAATGGACCACAAACTCAATACGTAAATTTATACAATGTACAAAATATCCCTACCGTTTTCTTAATGGATAGAAGTGGTAATATTGTGATGCGTGGAACTGATTTCGACACTGTAGAAAGAAAAATAAAAGAATTATTGTAAATAAATTCACAAAAATCGATATGCATCGGTTTATCAAAGAGTCTGCATCAACATTGGGCTTCGACGCTTGCGGCATAGCAAAGGCCGAAATGCTCGCCGATGATGCAGATTTTTTGCGTCAATGGCTGGCCGATGGCAAACATGGGAAAATGGCCTATTTGGCCAACAATTTCGACAAACGCACAAACCCGCAACTATTAGTTCCTGGCTGTAAATCGGTTGTAGTATTGCTCAGCAACTATTTTCCGGTCGAAAAACAACCCGACAACGCACCCAAAATCGCAAAATACGCTTATTCGGCTACCGATTATCATTTTGTTATAAAAGAGCGACTCAAAAAGCTAGAACAAATACTTATAAATCAATATGGAAACGATATTTTTGCTAAAGAGCAGCACTTATTTGTCGACTCGGCACCGGTGCTCGAAAGACGCTGGGCACAACGTGCAGGCCTGGGCTGGATAGGCAAGCATATGCAACTCATAGCACCCAATTTAGGGTCGTATTGTTTTATTTCGATAATGATGTTGAATGTAACACTTGAATACGACACAGAAACATATCCCAACAGATGCGGAAAATGCACACGATGCATCGATGCATGCCCTACGCAAGCCTTAAATGGCACAAGCATGGATGCGCGCAAATGTATATCGTACCAAACAATCGAAAACAAAGATATTGTTGATGACGAAATTGCGGGCAAATTATCAGGCTGTGCATTGGGATGCGATATTTGTGCCGATGTTTGTCCGTGGAACAAAAAGTGGGCACATCCACACCAGGATAAAGACCTAAAACCCACCGAAGCTATACATTGGCTTTGGCCCGATTGGGAAAACATGACAAAAGAAAAATTTAAGCTTACGTTCAAAAACTCATCCGTACAAAGGGCTGGTTACGATAAGTTGGTACAGAATATTGCGCTTTTGAAAAAGAATTGTATATAAACATAACTTTTTTGAATTTTGTTTGTTAATAATTAAGTTAGATATTTGATTACATAAACCAATTATAAAAAAAATAAAGTAAAAATAAAAACGAATATATGTGGAAAGTAAATCAATTTAAATATTCCTGCCGACCATCGTCGGAAGTACAAATAGGCGAAGTAAAACTTGGCGGTTGCAACACCGTAAAAGTACAATCGATGGCCAATACCGACACGAATGACATTGATGCTTCAGTGGAACAGTGTTTGAAAATAGTAGGTGCTGGTGCCGACATTGTTCGTTTCACGACACAAGGCACACGCGAAGCCGAAAGTTTAAAACAAATACACGATAAATTGCGCGACTTAGGCAACACAACGCCCTTGGTTGCCGACATACACTTCAACCCCAATGCTGCCGATGCAGCAGCACAATATGTCGAAAAAGTGCGCATAAACCCGGGCAATTACGTAAAAAGCATCAAGGGACACGACACTTCCGACTATACCGATGAAGAATTTCAAACCGAATATCAACGAATTCGCGAACGCTTTATACCATTTCTCGACATTTGTAAAAAACACAATACAGCCATTCGCATTGGTGTAAATCATGGTTCGTTAAGCGAGCGAATGATGAATCGTTATGGCGATACGCCACGTGGTATGGTGGAGTCGTGCATGGAATTTCTGAAAATTTGCCGTGAGCAGGATTTCCACAATGTGGTTATTTCGATGAAAACTTCGAACACAGTGATGATGGTACATGTGGTGCGTTTGTTGGTTGACGAAATGGAAGCTGCCGACCTGCATTATCCTTTGCACCTAGGCGTTACCGAAGCAGGCGATGGCGAAGACGGCCGCGTAAAATCGGCGGTGGGGATTGGCTCGCTTTTGGCCGATGGCATTGGCGACACCATTCGTGTTTCGTTAAGCGAGGACCCCGAATTGGAAGTACCTGTAGGCCGTGCATTGGTTGCTTACACGCGTCAACGACGCGATGCCGAAGCTATAAATGCTGTAGAAAGTTCTAAATTAAACAGATACGAATACAACCGACGCGAAACAACACCTGTAGGCAACATAGGTGGCGAAAACGTACCTGTTGTTGTAGTGAATAAAGATGGCGGATTTGCTACATTGCCCGACTATTTATTGATAGAAAATAAAATAAAAGCATCGGATGGAACACTTTACGACATTTTTGACAATGCTGAGTTTTTGGCAAAAGAAAGCTTTGATAGCAACAAAGTATTTGTTCGAATGTGCTTTTCCGACATCAACCAAGTAACAATATCCAAACTCAACGCAACTTCCAATGCCATTGTATTGCTCTCTTCATCAGCCAACAATGCCATAAGCGAGCAACGTGCATTTTTTCATACGCTGCTCGAAGCCGACTGTAAAACACCTGTGATATTAGAACGCAAATATTCGGAAACCATCATGGAACAATTGCAAATTAAAGCAGCTATCGACATGGGTGCATTGCTGATTGATGGTTTTGGCGATGGCGTATTCATTAGCAACGATGCCAAAGAAATTTCGATAGAGCAAGTTAACTCGCTGGCATTTGCGCTATTACAAGCAACACGCACACGCATAAGCAAAACCGAATATGTTTCGTGTCCGAGTTGCGGCCGCACAATGTTCAATCTACAAACTGTAATTGCGCGCATAAAAGCTCGCACCGACCATTTAAAAGGGCTAAAAATTGGCATTATGGGTTGCATTGTAAATGGCCCAGGCGAAATGGCCGATGCCGACTATGGCTATGTAGGCGCTGGAAGAGGCAAAGTGAGTTTGTACAAGAAAAAAGAATGCGTGGAAAGAAACATCCCTGAGGACGAAGCAGTTGACAGACTCATTGATTTAATAAAAACACATGGCGATTGGCATGAATAA
>CAZEVV010000073.1:0-12589 GCA_964515675.1 uncultured Paludibacter sp.
TGGTGGCTTTGTGGATGCCGTGCCGAAAGCCCGACCCGTAGGGGCACGCCCAAAAAAAAAGTAGTAAACAGTCTTGTCATGCAATAGCTTTACAAAAAAGCAAACAAATTTTTAGGACAATGCGAACATATGCAAATACAAATATTCAGTGTTCTGCTAACGGATAGCGGCGAAAGATGATTAGAAATGAATCGATTTCGAATGGGGAAAAGGTCTGTAAGTTGAAGATAATGAAACGATTAATCGCCCCAAAAAGCAAAAAAAAGCCACAGCAAGACGGAGTTTGTTTTCAAACGTCTTGCAGTGGCTTTTATAACTTTTTGAGAATAGGCAGAGCGGTAACAGCACAGTGTTTTTGCTCGTTTAGGCTGTTAATATTCTTACTGAAAAGAACTACGCAACTTAATGTTCGTAAGCACTTTTTTAGTGTGCAAACTAAAGTCACTATTCATCATCCAGCCATAATAGCCCAAATCTTTTTTCAGCACATCTTCCACTTTCTGACCTTTATATTTGCCAAAATTTATCACTTCCTCGCCTTTGTCGTTGTACACAATACGTCCCGAAAAGTCGACATTATTGCTTTGCATAGTAAATTTCGACAAAAACTCAATATCGTTCTGTAAATCGGGATACATGTCGAGTTGCGCTTTCAACACCTCGTAGGTTGCCAAAGTATCGGCCTCGGCACCATGTGCGCCTTCGAGCTCCTTGCCACAATAAAACTTGTATGCAGCCGACAGTGTTCGTGCTTCCATTTTATGAAAAATCACTTGCACATCAACAAACTTACGTTTCATTAGGTCAATATCAACATCGGCGCGCAAAAGCTCCTCGGCCAACAAAGGTATATCAAACCGATTAGAGTTATATCCGGCCAA
Source organism: uncultured Paludibacter sp. (assembly GCA_964515675.1). Classification (GTDB taxonomy): domain Bacteria; phylum Bacteroidota; class Bacteroidia; order Bacteroidales; family Paludibacteraceae; genus Paludibacter. Next base: position 882 of record CAZEVV010000073.1, read on the forward strand.
GTCGCATCCTTCAATATCGCGCGCTATCTCTTTGGCTACAGCCTTAAAAGTAGGGCAATTGGCAACATCGGCATCATAAATGCCATGTATGGCCGATGCATGTGGCGGAATGGGCATACCTGGATTTACTCGTATTGTCTTCGTTTCTTCACGTCCGTTGGGCGATACTTTATGATAAGATATTTCAACAATTCGGTCGGTCACAATATTTGTACCTGTTGTTTCGAGGTCGAAAAAAACAATGGGGTTTTTAAGCTGAAGTTTCATTTCAATTTTATTTTTGAAAATAAAGGTCTGAGAAATGGTTATTCTCAGACCCTATTACATATTATGTTTTTTTATTTAGTCCTTTTAAAAAAAGAGAACTCAGTGTTTGACAAAAAAAGCGTAAAGCCTAAGCCACACAATACATCGAAAATACCGTGCTTACAATAGCAAACAAAAGGTATTTTGCTGCGAGTGCATGGCCGTTTTCATGCCAGCACTTTTTAATCGTTGAGCAACATAGGCATCAACAACATAAGTATTTCTTCGTTGGCTTCGTTGGCAAAGGGCAAAATAATACCAGCTTTTGATGGGTCGATAAGTTCAACTACAACTTCGTTAGCGCTGATATTATTAAGTATCTCGATGAGGAATGGCGATTTAAAACCAATTTTTATAGGTTCGCCTTCGAACTGACATGTAATGGTTTCTTCTGCCGAAATCGAAAAGTCGATATCTTGCGCCGAAATATGTACAGTATTATTGCTAAAGTCGAGCTTAATAAGGTTGCTCGCTTGGTTGGCAAATACCGACACACGCTTCAAGGCATTGAGTAGCGTAATTCTATCAGCAATAATACGGTGCGTGTGCATGCGAGGTATTACACCATTGTAATTGGGGTAACGTCCTTCAACCTGACGACATATCATTGTGTAGTTCGACAACTTGAAATATGCATTTTTAGCATCAAATTTAATTTCTACTTCACCACTTTCTTTGGGCAAAATATTTTTAAGCATGGTAGCTGGCTTTTTGGGCAAAATAAAATTTTGTGTCTCGCCCTCGGCTATTGCTGCCGACAAATAGTTTGTTTTATAGCGCACCAATTTATGTGCATCGGTGGCTACCATTGTTAAATTTGTATCGTTTATATCAAAAAACACACCATTCATCACAGGGCGTAACTCGTCGTCGGCCGTGCAAAACAATGTTTTATTTATACCACTCATCAAAGTAGTTACATCCACCACCATGGTGTGTGCATCGCCTGCAATTACAGGCAATAGCGGATATTCGTCGCCATTAAGCCCAATAAAATTATACGATCCATTGGCCGAGTTAATAACCAACGACAAATTCGAATCGTTGATTGTAAATGTAAGGGGCTGATCAGGAAACTCTTTAAGCGTATCGAGCAAAAGGCGTGCTGCAAGGGCAACTTTACCTGCTCCCTCGGCTACTTCAACGTCCATTTTTGTAATAAGCGTTGTCTCCAGATCGGAAGCCGTCATTGTGAGCACATTCCCATCGAGCTCGAAAAGGAAATTATCAAGTATTGGAAGCGTATTTTTATTATTTATCACGCGGCTAATTGCCTGCAAATGACTTAGAAGTACTGTGCTTGATGCTACGAATTTCATGATTTTATGCCTTGTTTTAAGTTTTACTTTTAATTCTATTTCTTTATTATATAAATAGTTTGTTCAACTGATGTGTCGAACTTTCTGAAATTTGTCGATAATTGAGGAACAAATATAGTGATAATTTTTATTTAACGAATAGCAATCCTTAAATTATACGATTTTCATTAGCAATCTTCGTGTTATTTTTTAATCGCCAACTATATTATCCTTATGGCCTTGTTTACATCGAACTTAACAAAGCTTTGAGCATTTCCGAAATGCGACGACCTTCACATTTTCCGGCCAATTGTTTCGACGCAATGCCCATAACTTTTCCCATATCTTGCGGCCCTTTTGCACCTACTTGCGCTATCACCTCGTTCAATGCCAATTTCAATGCTTCATCGTCCATTTGCGCGGGCAAGTATTTCTCAATCACCTTTGCTTCGGCCAATTCGTTCTCGGCCAAATCATTACGACCTTGCTCGGCAAAAATTTGTGCCGACTCTTTGCGCTGCTTTTGTAATTTTTGTAGTATTTTCAACGCTTGCTCATCAGTAAGATTACCATCACCACCTTTGGCTGTTTTGGCTTCGAGAAACTCTTTTTTAATGCCACGCAATGTTTCGAGTGCAACCTTTTCGCGCGCCATCATAGCTGTTTTTATATCGGCACTTATAATATCGAATAATGTATCCATATGTAAATTTTATTTGTAATAAAAATAATGTAAAAATTGTATGCTAAAATAAAAGTGAATGCTAAAATTGTTGCCCCAATTAGTTTTGTTTACGCTTCCAAGCTGGCGTATTCTCAATTTCATCGAGCGACATATCATTGAAATCGTCGATTGAGAAAACTGGAAACGCTGGCTTATCAACGGGTTCTTGTGGCTTTTCTTCGCCATAAAACTCTTGCATTGCCATTTCAATTTTATCCTCAGGCTTCAACTCCACTTCCACTTTTGGCTCTTGTGGTCGCGACGACTCGTAGCTATCAATAACGCGTGCCTCAAGGGGCTGCACCTCTTTCACTGCTGTTTTGCGTATTGCCGACTTTGGCATACCGGGTATATCGCTCACATCGAAACCCGTAGCAAGTATGGTAATTTTTACATTGTCGCCCAAGCTGTCATCAAAAGTAATACCCCAAATTACCTGCACATCATCGCCAATGCGCGACATAAAATCGTGTATTTGCTTCACCTCGTCCATCTTTATCTGATTGGTTTTCGAGCAATACAAGCTGAGCAATACTTTGCGAGCACCACTCACATCGTTGGTATTAAGCAATGGCGAGTTCAGCGCATCATCAATGGCTTTGGTAATACGATTTTCGCCCTGTGCAAAACCTGTATTCATAATGGCCACTCGTCCGTCTTTCATAATGGTGTACACATCGGCAAAGTCGATATTAATATAACCATCAATTGTAATAATTTCGGCAATGCCTTTGGCTGCATTGGTAAGCACATCATCGGCTTTGGCAAAAGCGTTCGACAGCTCAATATCAGGATAAATACTTTGCAGTTTCTCGTTGTTTATCACCAATATTGCATCAACATGCTGACTTATTTCGGCAACACCTTTGAGCGCTTGTTGTATTTTGGGTTTGCCTTCGAATGCAAACGGAATAGTTACAATAGCTACTGTAAGTATGCCCATTTCGTGGGCTGTTTGTGCAATTACTGGCGAAGCACCCGTACCTGTTCCGCCACCCATACCTGCTGTTATAAAAACCATTTTGGTATTGTCGCGCAACATATTTTCAATTTCAGCAATCGATTCTTCGGCGGCTTCGCGTGCTATTTCGGGCTTGCTGCCTGCCCCCAAGCCTGCTGTTGTGTTTTTTCCTAACTGAATTTTCATTGGTACAGGCGATTTACGCAATGCCTGATTGTCGGTATTACAAACAACAAAACTAACATCGGCTATACCTTGGCGATACATATGATTTACTGCATTGCCACCACCACCACCAACACCTATTACTTTTATAATCGAAGAGTCGACCAAGGGCAAGTCGATGGGAAGATTATCAATTAATGAATCCATATTTTGAATATTTTTATTTTTATATTTGAAATGAACAAAAATACTGAATCAATATCAGCACTTTAATTACATAGTATTAATATTACAATTTATTGTCGTCGTCGCCAAAAAAGTTAAACAACGACTTTGTAAGTTTTTCCTTTATGCTTTTGCGCTTTGGCTTTTGTGCGTTCTCATTTTTTGGCACTTCGGGCGCAACCAATGGATGTTCGCTCCGATAGTCGGCTTGCAAAAGTATGGTACCCAACAACTGCGCATATTCTACATTGCGATAGGCATCGGCAGTATTGTCGGTGAGCCATTCGCCAAAATCGCCTACACGTGTGTAAATGCCCGTTTTATGCTGCATATAATCAATCAAACCGCTAAGTCGCGACCCACCACCACATATCACAATACCAGCTCTTAAAATACTTTTGTACTTTTCAATTTCGGCAAAAATTGGTTGCAAAGTCTCATCCAAACGTGCCTCGATAATTGTTGCTAAAAAACTTGTCGAAATACGAACAGGCAAATCACCTGGCGTAACAGCAGGTATTTCAATATAAACGGTTTGCTCAACCAAACGCTCGAGTGCTTTTCCTGCAACGCGCTTTAGCTTCTCGGCATTTTGCTCGGCAATGCCTAACTCGGCAATGTCGCGTGTTATATTTTTTGCACCCAATGGTACAACAATTAATTGCTGCAACACATCATCCTTAAATATCGAAAAACTTGTAGTTTCGGCACCAAAATCGATAATGGCACAACCTTCTCTCATCTCCGAATCGTCGAGCAATGCCGTCGATAATGCTTCGGCACCAGTAAACCTACATTCGTATGTTATGCCACCTGTTCGATCGAAGCTACGATCCAACTCTTCTAATATTTTTTTATGCCCATACACCACACTATAGCTTGCACTTATTTCACGTCCAGGCACATTTTCGGGGGCATCTACATTACGACCGTCAATTAAATACTGAACAGGAAAAATATCCAATACCGAAATATCGCCATCGTATATTTTGGCCGACACTTCGTTGTACATATCATCTAAAAGTCGCTGCGTAACAACACCTGGCGCCCCTATAAAACGGCTTATACTGATCGATTTACAACGCATAGTTTTTGCGTTAATACTCACCGAAACCAAATTAGTGAGTTCGATGCGCGCACTGTTGTGAAGCAACTTAACAAGCTCGTTCACTTTAAAACCTGCGCCCGATGCTTGGTAAATAACGCCATTTTTTATGTCATCAGATTTCTTTGTTTCGACAGCCAAAACTCTCACCTGATTGTCTTTCTGAACTTCAGCTGCCATAGCCGAAATCTTCGAACTACCAAAATCAATCGATATATATTTTCCTGTCATCATAACTCTCTGTCCTGTATACTATCATTTTGCATTATTGCACTTTCTTTTTTTCTGTTCATCGCTTGCACATGGTACTCGGGATTGCGCTTGCATACTACCTGACCATCGTATTGCAAATTTATAACACTGTATTTGTCCCAACCCAATTTACTAAACCCATGCTTATAAAGTTTTTCGAGATTCGACAATTTCTTTTCAAACCCATCAAGTCGCCCCAAAACAATTATCGCATCCCCTACCCTTGGCACTAGCTCTATTTTCAAATCATCGCGCACATAAATTTGCTCTATTTGTGCATTCCAAAACGCATTCTTTTCAATAAAACTAATAAAATCGAACAATTCGCCCACGGCATAACTTTGCGTTACACGTCCACTCACAACAGGCACATAAACTGCGTGATTGAGCGTTGTAGGGAAAAATTTTTTATCATTATCAACATAATAATTTTCGACACCTGCAACCAAAAACTTTGGCACACGTTGCACAACTTTTACAACAACAACGCCAGCCGGTGTCTTGTAACTTTCAACCGCACGAATCATGGGATTTTTTCGCAACAGGCCCTCAATTTTATCCGTATTTACTTTTCTGAACTTTTTCCCTACTGGATATAGACCTGCATTTTCGACCAAAACATTTATTTCGGCAGCATTTATGAGCTGAACATTGGTTGCATCGTTAAATTCTATCCTAAAATCGCTACAAACCACCTCGTTGTCGCTACCCGAAAAACGAATAATATAAAAAAACAAATAGCCTAGAACAATGATTGTCCCAGGGATAGCAAATATCAAACCTATTGTTTTTTTACTCAGTTTCATTTTTTAATATTACACTTTCGGTTGCTTTCAACATTTCTTTAATTTTTGGAACAAACTGATCGATGTCGCCTGCTCCAAATGTTACCAAAACATCTAAGTCTTTATCTTTCAACAAAGATAATAGATTTTCTTTTGCACACAAAGTTTTATTGTCAAGATTTACATCCTTCAATATAATACCTGCATCAACTCCCTCGATGGGCAACTCACGCGCCGGATAAATATCCAACAAAATCAATTCGTCGAGTGCCGACAAGGCTACCGAAAAATCTTTTGCAAAATCGCGCGTTCGTGTGTACAAATGCGGCTGAAATATGCCCGTCAACTTACGTCCTGGATACAATTCTTTTATCGAAGCAATACTTTGTCGTAGCTCACTTGGGTGATGTGCATAATCATCCATATACACCACTTTATCCGATTTATATATAGTGTTAAAACGGCGCTGAATGCCCGAAAAAGAGGAAATCCCGACACGAATTTCATCGGCCGAAGCGCCATTGAGCCAAGCCAATGCCATAGCAGCCACACTGTTTTCGATATTGATACGCACAGGCACACCCAATCGTAAGTTGGCAATTCTGTCGGTGGGCGTCACAAAGTCAAATCGTATCTCACCATTTTTAATCACAATATTTTCGACATGAAAATCGCCTCCATCCTCGGCCGAATAGCTAAAAACTTTAACCCCTTTCTGTAACTTTGGATTTATATCAATACCTACACGTTTGATAAGCGCACCACCAGCTTGTATGAGCGAGGCAAAATGCTCGAAACTTTCGCGAAATGCATCAGGCGTTTCGTAAATATCCAAATGGTCGGGGTCGGCCGATGTTATTACCGCCATATAGGGATTGAGCTGATGAAACGAACGATCGTACTCATCGGCTTCAATTACAACATAATTGCTTTCGGCCGACAACAATAAATTGCTTTTGTAATTATTGGCTATGCCACCCAAAAAAGCACTACACGACACCTTCGACTGATACAGTAAGTGTGCAGTAATGGTTGATGTTGTGGTTTTGCCATGTGTACCAGCAATACAAATTGCTTTGCTTTGCTTTGATATGGCACCCAACAACTCGGCGCGCTTCAATATATTAAAATTGTGCTGCTTAAAATACAAAAGTTGTGGATTATCGGCAGGTACAGCAGGTGTAATAACCACCAAAGTCGATTTTTCGTGCAAAAACTCTTGCGGAATGCCCGATTCATTATCGTCGTATGTAACATAAATCCCCTCAGTACTCAACTCTTTTGTAAGTTTGCTTTCGGTCTTATCATATCCGCCTGTTGCAAATCCACGCGTATTGTAATATCGCGCCAATGCACTCATCCCAATACCACCAATTCCTAAAAAATAAAATCTCGTATATTTATTCATCTGATTTTTTAATAATAACTTGTATTAAAACAGAAAAAAACATCAAATAAGCTAAGATCATTATTACGAACAAATGCCTTGCTAATCACCTGTAGCGCATCACATAATTAATGTGCAGCTGCATATGGCACATGCGAATCGTGCAATACAATTCGCAAATTTCCCAAACTATCTTTTACATATGCAAAACTGTATTCAACTTTCACCTCATCCTTCGAATTGGCTGGTGTAAAATAATAATTACCCATGGCCAATGCAACACCATCAATAATTTTGATGCCTGCACTTTCCCAACGTACATTTGTCCAAGGCTTAATAGCAAAACCATGATCTTCGGCAAAATTGCTGTCGCCAGCAACAAAGTACGAAAGTGCCGAAATGCTGTCGAGACGAAATTGCTTTTCGGATGCTAAAGTGGGTTTAAACAAAACCGTGCCTGTGCCATAATTGTAAAACTTTTGAATATGCGCTTGTGCCGCCGACTTATAGTCGCCACTATCGCTATAAACTTTTCCGATATGCACAATACCCTCGCCCCATGCTTGTTGCGCTGCCAAAACTTCGGCTTCGGTAATTTGTGTCGCCGCCGCATTGCTTTCGTTCACTTTGTTGCACGCAACCCAACCCAACAACACAAACATAAATACCGACAAAAATAAAACTCTTGAATAATTCCTTTGCATAATTAATTTATATATTAGTAGGTGAATAATTACATTTTTGAAACCGAAAAACAAATAGCACAATTCACATGGCAACGCGTTTACCGATTTATATCTTGCTATTATACAAACCTTTTGGCGACACAATCTGTAAAATGGCCCTTGTTTTAATAGGGGTAATTCAACACTCGAATTGCGATTTACACAAAAATTTGTCAATTCAGCCTAAGCAACTGCAAATATACTTAATAATCAAATACAATATTAAATTTTAACATGAGAAATGTCGAAAAAAAACAAAAAAAACCTACAGTCTTTTTATTCAAAAAAAACTGTAGGTAAATTATTAATTGTCAAAACAATCACAACAAACACATACTTTAACAATGAAAGAAAACACCGAATGTGACATGAATGCGTAAAGGCGATCGCATGTCAAACAAACAAATCACATAAACCTCAATTCAATTGCACACAACTATTAGTGCTTTCGGGCAAATACTAATTCCGCATCGGAATTGTTCGTACACGCGTACTGTCGCTTGTGATATTTGTAATTTCGCTATTACAATTACTAAAATAAACATAGTAACCTCTATCAAAAAAGCGATACATTTTACAACCATCATGTTCGAAAAGATATTCAACAACATAACTCTGATTGTTATCCGATACCGCACGCTGCAAAGGCTGCTGTGTTATACACGATTGTAAAAGTAACAACATAGCTGCTGCACCAAAAATTCTAATGACTTGTTTCATGGCATATTTATTTAATAATTTCGGTGTAAATATACCGAAATTATTAATTTTTCGCACTGCAAATGTGTCGAATGGGCGAATTTTGGAGTCGAACGCTGGGTTTTAGTCAACAAAAGCTACAACAAAAAAATCAGATACAAAAAAAAAGAGCGCCTAAGCACTCTTTTATTTATTTAGCTAAGTTTTAAAAAATTAGCTTATAGCATTTTTAAAATCAAATTTGCTAAGTCACCAAGAACTAAAGCCACTAAACATAAACACCTTAGCTCTCAGCATTTTTTAGCACCTGCCTACCAAACAGGCAGGTGCAAAAATTTATCCTTATTACTTTTCAAATCAAACAAGAAAATTTAAATCTCCAACTAATCATTGAATCTATTACTATATCTCTTGAAAGAAAATTGCACACAGGATTGAAAGCATTTATAGCAACTCAACACTTCGCTTAATGAATTTTGCCAATGCTTCGCCTTTCAGCATATTGCTCGACAAAAGCGCGAGGTCGATAAGTTGACGCACTTGTTTGTTTTCGCTCGCAAAACCTACGAATACTGACTTCTTGTCGCTTTCGATGCTTGCAATTTCCGACTTTAAACTATCGAGCTTTTCTTTCTCTTCTGCAGGAATCTCTTCGGGCTTTTTGTCCTTTTGTGCATCAGTTAAACTTTTTTCTTCTGTTTTCAAAGCCTCTATTTTTTCATTCAGCGCAGTGGCTTTCTCGGCACAAACACTTTCCTCTTCGCTCAAAAGTTTATCTATCACAGGGTGTGCAGTATTCACTACAAGATTGTAGCTATCAGGCATTTCGCCATAAAAGCTCATCATTCCCCCTTGCAAAGCCGACATATCTTTCATGCGTCGCATAAATTCGTTTTGTGTAACAAAAACGGGTGTCACGCTATTGCTCATTTGCTCGAACGATACTGTAAAATTAGCCTTTTCGATGTGTGGCAATTGCGATTCGAAAACAGTAGTCAAAGCCTCGCGTTGCTGATGCGTAAGCTTCACCTCTTCAACCACTTCTTTTTGAATAATTTTATCAATCACATCGCTGTCGACACGAACGAAACGAGTTTTTTCGAATTTCTGTTCCATCTGACTAATGGCATGTACATCCAACTGTCCATCCATCACCAAAACATCGTATCCACGGTCGGTAGCCGCTTGAATATAACTAAATTGCTCTTCTACATTTGTGCTATACAAATATATCAAGTCGCCATTTTTGTCTTTCTGATTTTCGCCAACGAGCTGTTTGTACTCTTCAAATGTAAAACATTTATTATCTTTATTTTTGAGCAATGCAAATTTTTCGGCTTTTTCGTAAAACTTCTCATCGCTCAACATGCCATACTGAATAAACACCTTTAGATTATCCCATTTGCTTTCGAAATTTTCGCGCTCTGTTTTAAAAATATCGTGCAATCTATCAGCAACTTTTTTGGTAATATGGCTCGAAATTTTCTTTACATTGGCATCGCTTTGCAAATAACTGCGCGACACATTTAAAGGAATATCAGGCGAGTCAATCACACCATGCAGAAGCGTAAGATATTCAGGTACAATATTGTCGACATGGTCGGTCACAAAAACCTGGTTGCAATACAATTGAATTTTATTGCGCTGCATGTCGATATTGTTTTTAATTTTTGGGAAATACAAAATCCCAGTTAAATTAAATGGATAGTCGACATTTAAATGTATATGAAACAATGGGTCCTCGGCCATTGGATGCAATTCGCGATAAAAAGCGCTATAATCTTCATCCTTCAAATCGGAAGGCTTGCGCGTCCATGCTGGATTTGGATTGTTGATAATATTATCCTCATCGGTCTCAACATTTTTACCATCTTTCCACTCTTTTTTCTTTCCAAAAGCAATTTCAACTGCCAAAAACTTGCAGTATTTATTAAGCAATTCCTGAATTTTAGTTTCTTCAAGAAAATCCTTGTTGTCATCATCAATATGCAACACAATATCTGTCCCACGATCCGATTTTATAGTATCTTCGAGTGTAAATTCGGGGTCGCCTTTACACGACCAATGTTGCGCAACAGCATTTTCTTTGTGCGAAAGCGTAAAAATCTCTACTTTTTTGGCCACCATAAACGATGAGTAAAAACCCAATCCAAAGTGACCAATGATGGCTTGCGCATCATTTTTATATTTCTCTAAAAATTCCTCAGCACCCGAAAATGCAATTTGATTGATATACTTTTCAATCTCATCGGCTGTCATACCAATCCCTCTGTCCGAAATGGTTATGGTATTCTTTTTCTTATCTAAGGTAACACGCACCTTCAAATCGCCAAGTTCACCTTTAAACTCGCCAACCGATGCCAATGTTTTTAATTTTTGAGTTGCGTCAACAGCATTCGACACCAATTCGCGCAGAAAAATTTCGTGATCGCTGTAAAGAAATTTCTTGATTACTGGAAAAATGTTAGCGCTTGTAACCCCAATATTTCCTTTTGCCATATTATAATATTTTTAGTTTATAAAAAATTGAACATTATTTTTCTTTCATTAAACAGGTGGCTATTGTCAAAAAAAATGCCAGCATCGTCGCTCTGTCAAATTGTCAGTCATTCGATTGTTGGCACCCATAAAAAAAGCCGCCCGTTTTCACGAGCAGCTTTTCTTTGCGGAACCTCCACAGTTTTTTAATTCTTAATTATTTGCAACATACACATCTCCTTTCGATTGAATTGTCATGTTAAGCACCAACAGATATTTTCTGTATTGCTCAGCACTCAAGATGTGTTTTGCATTACCTAAATTAAATACAATTGCTTTTTCGGCATCAACAACCGACTCTTTGTTCAAAGCTGTATTTACTTTTTTGCTGGTTAGCGCAAATACATACTTCAAATTTTGCGCTTGCTCAGCATCTGCATTCAAATAGCGAACCAACGAACGAAATGTCGATTCGTTACTCAATTTTGTGAACACTTCGGCTTTTGCCAATTCGTTTGCCGATACACTTGTCAAACCAGCAAACACTACTGCTAATACTAATATAATCTTTTTCATACCTTTTACTTTTTTAAAAATT
>CAZEVV010000074.1:0-12568 GCA_964515675.1 uncultured Paludibacter sp.
CAACTGGTTACGAAGAAGCGGGCGGACAGGGTTTGATTGCAGGCATCAATGCGCACATAAACGTGCACGGAGGTGATGCATTTACTTTAGGTCGCGATGAGGCATATATTGGTGTACTTATCGACGATTTAGTTACAAAAGGTGTTGACGAACCTTACCGCATGTTTACCTCGCGTGCCGAATATCGTTTAATTTTGCGACAAGACGATGCAGATATGCGCTTAACGCCAATGGCTGAAAAAATTGGTTTAGCAAAACAAACCCGTATCGAGCAGTTAAAACTCAAAAAAGAGAAGCAAGAAGCTTTGATTGAATTTACGCAAAACTATTCGTTGAAGCCAGCGTACATTAATGAATTTCTTGTGTCGAAAAACTCAGCAGAATTAAAACACGGTTGTAAATTGAGCGATTTAGTGCTTCGTCCACAATTTGGCATAAACGATTTGGCAGAGGCAGTACCCGAATTAAAACGACGAATAGAAAACCTTGGCAATCGTCGAGAAGAAATTGTTGAGTCGGCAGAAGTAATTATGAAATATGCCGGCTATATAGAGCGCGAAAAACTAATTGCCGATAAGTTACAACGCCTCGAACATATTCCGCTTGCAGGACGATTGAATTATAACGAGCTGCAATCAATATCAACAGAGGCACGTCAGAAACTAGCAAAAATCAACCCCGAAACCATTGGGCAAGCAAGCAGAATTCCGGGCATATCCCCTAGCGATGTAAATGTTCTTTTGGTAATGCTAGGCCGATAAAAACAGTGAAAATTACAGCTTGTAATTGTTTCACGTGAAACAATTACAAGCTAAATTACAGATAGTGTGGTACTTGATATTGCCGTCGATGCGAATCTGTTAACTAATACAGTAGCAACAAAAACAAAGAAAACAGCCCTATAAAAAGCGCAAATTGAACAAAAGTGCAAAGTATATGATAACAAAATTGAATATCTTCGTTTATAAATATGTAATAAAATGAACACAATTGAGCTTGAAAAAATGTAATATTCAAGCAATAGAAGAGGATATAAATAACAATTTGAGTGAGCAAATATTGCACGAAATATTTTTAAAAAGAAGACTGTTGAATAGGCACTGTTATTCAAAAAACAAAATTTGCTAGCTTGTCCATATGCAATTAGTCTAAGAAAATTAATAAAAAAATATATGCAAATGAAAGAAACAAGACATCTGAACAAACATTTACGATAGAAAAAAAAGAAATAATAACACTCAAAAATTGAATATAAAATAATATAATATCATTCTACAATTAAAAAAAGTGCATTTCAAGGCATAATTAAGTGTAAAATTCCGCAAAAATGTTTCACGTGAAACAATCAAACATTCTAAAACATCAAAAACAAAATGAACGATACATTAAAAAAACAGGTACAAATGCTCCCTAAATCGCCAGGAGTATACCAATATTTTAATGTAAATGACGAGATAATTTACATTGGTAAGGCTAAAAATTTAAAGAAAAGGGTTAGCTCCTACTTCAACAAACAGCACGACCAAGCAAAAACAAACGTGCTTGTAAAAAATATTGCATACTTAAAGTACATAGTTGTAAATACCGAAGAAGATGCATTATTGCTCGAAAATAATCTTATAAAAGAATATCAACCGAGATACAATGTGCTTCTTAAAGATGGAAAAACATACCCAAGCATTTGTATTACGAACGAGGAATTCCCCCGAATTTATAAAACACGTACCATAATTAAAAATGGTTCGCAGTATTTTGGACCATACAGCAACAATTTTACTGTCGATGCAATTATCGAAATTGTGCATCAACTCTACCCTATTCGAACGTGTCGATTGCCTTTAGGCAAGGATTTAATTGCACAAAACAAATTTAAAGTATGCCTACAATACCATATTCATAAGTGCAAAGGTCCGTGCGAAGCATATGAAACACGTGAAGAATATCGAGAACATATTGAGGCTGTACGCAAAATTATTCAAGGCGATGCGAATGAAATTTCGAAAATGCTATTGAAACAAATGCAGGATTTAGCGAAAGACTATAAATTTGAAGAGGCACATGCATTGAAACTAAAGTATGAATTGATAGAAAATTTTAAAGCAAAAACAATAATTGCGAACACAATTGTTGAAAACACTGATGTTTTTGGATACGAAGAGGACGAAAATGCAGCCTATATTTCAATTTTACGCATCTCGAAAGGTTCGATTGTACAAGGTTACACCATCGAATATCGTAAAAAATTGGACGAAACCAAAGAGGAATTACTCGAAATGGGTATAATGGAATTGCGTACCAAATTGAGCAGTAATTCGAAAGAAATAGTGCTACCATTCGAAATTGAAATGAATTTAACTGGCGTAGTAGCAACCATTCCACAACGAAATGATAGAAAAAAACTACTGGATTTGGCCATGCAAAACGTAAAATTGTATAAACTCGAAAAATTAAAACAAAGCGAAAAACTGAATCCAGACCAACGAGCGATACAACTGTTGGAACAAATAAAAGAAAAATTAAAACTTCCAAAATTACCGATGCACATCGAATGTTTCGACAACTCGAACATTCAAGGAAGCGAAGCTGTGGCTGCTTGTGTTGTTTTTAAAAAAGCAAAACCAGCTAAAAGCGAATACCGTAAATTCAATATTAAAACTGTAGTGGGCCCCGATGATTACGCTTCGATGCGCGAGGTGGTGAAACGTAGGTACGAACGATTAATTGCCGAAAATAGTCCCCTACCCGACTTAATTGTTGCTGATGGTGGTGTTGGACAAATGGAAATAATACGACAAGTGATTGAAAATGAACTAAATACATCAATTCCAATAATTGGCTTAGCAAAAGATAACAAGCACAAAACCAGGGAGATACTCGTGGGATTTCCTACTCAAAGTGTAGGTATAAAACCAACAGATCAGATATTTAAGTTTTTTGCTAACCTTCAAGACGAAGTTCATCGATACGCAATAAGTTTCCATCGCGATAAAAGAAGCAAAGCACAAACAAGCTCCGAACTTGACAAAATAAAAGGAATTGGCGAAAAAACAAAAAATGAGTTACTGAAACACTTTAAAAGCACAAAACGCATCTCGTTGGCAAAATTTGACGAACTTGAAAAAATTGCAGGAAAATCAAGAGCTACAATTATTTACAGCCATTTTCATCCCTCTGAGACGCACTGAGAATGAAATATTTTAAAAACGCTTATAATTTGTACGCAAAAATTTGACTGAAAAACGATAATTTTGGTACTTAAAAATATAAGAATAGAAATAAAACATATACACAACAACAATATCGATAAAAATAATATGACATATATAATAAATACACTGGAAGAAATTAATGAAGTAGCAATCAAATTTCTTCCCGAACTAAATGAAAATAAAATAATTTGTTTCGATGGCGAAATGGGTGCCGGTAAAACTACTTTCATCAAAGCTTTGTGTAAAGCTATGGGGATTGAAGATAATATTAACTCACCAACATTTTCAATAGTAAATGAATATGAAACATTGAACAAAAAAATAGTTTACCATTTCGATTGTTATAGGATAAACAAAATTGAGGATGCATTGAATATTGGCATCAATGAGTATCTCGAAAGTGGCAATTATTGTTTTATTGAATGGGCCGAAAATATAGCTCCACTCCTACCCGACCGTTATTTAAACGTAAGCATAAAAGTAAATATTGATAATTCGAGAATATTAGTAAGTAAAATCCACGGTTAATAATAAACAAAAAGGTTGCACATCGGTCAATTGAAGGCAAAATATACATAATAATAAGAATATAATTAAACCATTAAACATTAAAAAAACAATGAAGAAAAAAACAAACAAAGAACTTGAAGCTATAAAAGCTGCAAGAAAACAAAGCCGGGAAGAAGAAATTAAAGCCCACGGGAAATTAATTAACTACCGCAAAGTATTTAAATCGACAAAAGCATACAATCGGAAAAACTATAAATCCGACATAAATGAATGAATATTTATTAAGTTAAACAACAAAAAAAAGGAGAAAGTTGACCATTTAGAACAACAAGAATATACATTTTTTGTGCAAAATCTTTAATAAAGTTAAGAAATTGAACAAAGAATGTACAACAATGAAAATATATAATTCAAAATAGTATTTTTGCCAATCTTAAAAATCAGAATTTTAATGATATGGGTAAACAATAGATTGTTGCTCGTGAATTTTGCAAATCAAAAAAAACAAATAAAATAATAAAAATGAGTCAAACAAAAGGTCATCCCAAGGGATTGTATTTGCTTTTTGTAACCGAAATGTGGGAACGTTTCAGCTACTATGGCATGCGTGCATTGTTTATGCTTTACATTACAAAGGCACTGTTATTTGATAAAGAATTTGCATCGCAAATTTATGGAAGTTTCACTGGTTTAGTATATCTTACTCCACTTTTGGGTGGGTATATTGCCGATAGATATTGGGGAAATCGTCGTTCAATTTTTTGGGGCGGAATACTCATGGCAATAGGGCAGTTTTTATTATTTTTTAGTGCCGTTAATTACCAAAACATCGAATTATCAAAAATTCTTATGTTTTCGGGATTGGGTACTTTAATACTTGGTAATGGATTTTTTAAACCTAATATTTCGACTTTAGTTGGCGACCTTTATGCACCTACCGACAGCAGAAAAGACTCGGCTTACACGATTTTTTACATGGGTATAAACCTAGGAGCATTTGTTGCACCTTTGTGGTGTGGTTTTGTTGGCGATACGGGTAACCCAGGCGATTTTAAATGGGGATTTTTATCGGCAGGTATTGGTATGTTGGTAAGTGTTGTGGTGTTCGAACTACTTAAAAACAAGTATCTTGTAACACCCGAAGGCGTACATTTAGGTATGAAACCAGGCGTAAAAGTAATGCGCCCCGACGAGAAAAAAGAAATTGATGTAAACCTAAAAAGCACAAGCGCAAAAAAACGAATTTTATTTTCGGTACTAGGTTTAATCAGTTTATTGTTCCTGTTTTCGGTTAATTTTGATAGTTTTAATAGCAATGCAGGACTGTTTGAAGGTACCGATTGGATTGGGTCGGTTATATTTGCAATAAGCATAATAATGCCAATATTTATTATCACCGATGGTTCGCTTACAAAACCCGAACGATCGCGCATTTTTGTAATTTATATTATCGCATTCTTTGTAATATTCTTTTGGGCAGCGTTCGAACAAGCAGGTGCATCGCTTACATTCTTTGCCGACGAACAAACTGATAGAACGATATTTGGATGGGAAATGCCAGCTTCGGCATTCCAATCGTTTAACGCAATATTTGTTGTAACAATGGCTCCAATTTTTGCACTTATATGGCAATTTTTGGGCAAAAGAGGCATGGAACCCAACTCACCTGCAAAACAATCAATAGGTCTATTTTTATTAGCGGTGGGATATTTAGTAATTGCATTTGGTGTACGCGGCGTCGACCCATCGGTAAAAGTAAGCATGTTGTGGATTACAAGCTTATATTTCCTACATACTTTGGGCGAATTATGTTTGTCGCCAATCGGACTCTCGATGGTAAATAAACTAGCCCCAGCACGTTTTGCATCGTTGCTCATGGGCGTTTGGTTTTTGAGTACAGCGGCAGCCAATAAGTTTGCAGGAACACTGAGTTCACTTTATCCCGAAGTTGGTAATCCTAAATCGTTTATTGGTTTCGAAGTAGCTACTTTGTTCGATTTTTTTATGGTATTCGTAATTATGTCTGGCGTTGCGTCGGTAATATTATTCATACTTTCGAGCAAATTAGAGAAAATGATGGCTGGTGTAAAATAAAAAAAAACTCAGCCCCCCAAGCCCACCTTCCATAGTAATGAGGTAAACGTTTCAAGGGGGAGTTGAAATAGCATATCACATAAAAAAAGGCAGCAAATATATTTTTGCTGCCTTTTTTAATTCTAATCACATCCACAAGTAAGTACTTCTGATTCATCTGGAGTAGCATTTTCGCGCAGTAAAGGTTCCTCCACACCATCAATTATGGCAAAAAGTTGGTTCAATGTTTCGGCACGCAGCATTGCAATGCGAGTATCTTTAAAATTAGGAATTCCTTTAAATACTGGAGTTGCAGCTAAATGCCTTCGACCATGAATTATACCCTTTAAACGTTTATCGCGATAATCGTCGAGCGCAGTACCCTCTTCTAAATCGAGCCAATAAATGGAAGAAATTATATGTTCCTTCAAAATTTCCTTTTGCTCGTTAAAGCTAAGCGAATTTTTTAATTCATTTGTTTTAAAATAATGCTTTACCTCATCAAAAATCCAAGGTTTACCAATAGCACCACGTCCAATCATAACGGCATCAACACCATAACGATTAAAGCATTCTAAGGCGCGCTGAGGCGTTGTAACATCGCCATTGCCAATAATGGGTATGTGCATACGTTGATTGTTTTTAACGTCGCTAATAAGCGTCCAATCGGCATCGCCTTTGTACATTTGTGCACGTGTACGCCCGTGTATTGTGAGTGCCTGTATACCAACATCTTGCAATTGCTCAGCAAGGTCAACAATAATTCTACTATCGTCGTCCCAACCCAAACGAGTTTTTACAGTAACAGGCAAATCAACAGCTTTAACAACATCCGAGGTAATTTTGAGCATACGAGGTATATCGCGTAAAAGTCCAGCGCCAGCGCCTTTGCCAGCCACTTTTTTAACCGGACAACCAAAATTAATATCAATAACATCTGGTTTTGCTTCGGCAGCTATGCGAGCGGCTTCGGCCATAGATGCAGGATCGTGACCGTAAATTTGTATAGCTATGGGACGCTCTTGTTCGTATATGGTAAGCTTTTGCTGTGTGCGGTTTACGCTGCGAATGAGGGCCTCCGACGAAACAAACTCGGTATATAGCATGTCGGCACCGAAGCGCTTACATAACACGCGAAATGCAGGATCAGTAACATCCTCCATCGGTGCAAGAAAAAGAGGTTTATCGGGAAATTGAATATTAGCAATCTTCATATGAATAAATAAAATAAATACAAAGGTAAACAATGTAGGGCTAAACCAAAAATTTAGCACGCGCATTTAACCTATGTCGAATAAAATTAAGCTCTTATAATTGAAATTACAAAGCTAATAAACAAAACATTAGCGAATATGTTCGGATTATCGATTATTCAACAATAAAAATATTAAGCTGAAATAGCGTAAAAACGAAAAATAGGAATAAAAAAGGAAATAAAACTGACAATCGAAAAGAAAAATAACATGATCAAAATAAAAGTTATAATTGACAACAATTTGAATATATATTCGAAAAAACATGTACATTTGTTTGTAACAATAATACTATAAAAAACACAGTAAGTATGGATAAACACTTTAAAATGAATGCAAATCCTCTGGTGAAATATCTTGAAAAAATGCCAGAAGATTTTACGAAACATGATATAATCAAAGTAGTGAAAAAATTTGATATTGAGATGCTTAAATTTATGTATGTAGGGGGCGATGGACGACTAAAAAGTCTTGACTTCGTTATTACCGATGCAAATTATTTGGATACAATTTTAAGTTTTGGCGAAAGAGTTGATGGTTCGAGTTTATTTAAATACATCGAAACAGGTGCAAGCGATTTGTATGTTGTGCCACGTTACTGCACAGCATTTATCGATCCATTTGCGCAAAAACCATGCATTAATTTACTTTGTGCCTATTATAACAAAGATGGCGAAGCACTGGATATAGCGCCCGAAAATATTGTGAAAAAAGCAAGCGAAAGTTTTACTAAAATCACAGGTTACCAATACGAAGCTATGGGCGAATTGGAGTATTATGTGATTGCCGACGACGATGAAATGTTTGCTGCACAGGATCAAAAAGGATATCACGAATCGGGTCCATTCAGCAAATTTGAAGAGTTTCGGGTAGAATGTATGCATTTGATAGCTAAATGCGGAGGAATGATAAAATATGGACATTCGGAAGTGGGTAATTTTAGGTTAAATGGAAAAATTTACGAGCAAAATGAAATTGAATTTTTGCCAACCACTCTTTTAAATGCTGCCGATCAACTGGTTATTGCAAAATGGATAATTAGAAATTTGGCCGCAAAAAAGGGCATTAATGTAACTTTTGCACCTAAAATTACGGCAGGCAAAGCCGGATCGGGCTTACATGTACATATGCGCATACTTGAAAATGCAAGAAATCTTATGCTCGAAAACAATCAATTATCACAGGTTGCACGCAAAGCCATAGCAGGTATGATGCATTGTGCAGGCGCATTAACAGCATTTGGAAATACAAATCCAACATCGTATTTTAGATTGGTGCCACATCAAGAAGCACCTACGAATATATGTTGGGGCGATAGAAATAGATCGGTTTTGGTGCGCGTACCACTTGGTTGGACTGCCAATAAAAACCTGGCTGCTTTGGCAAATCCACTCGAAACGAATGAAACTATTGATGCAAATATGAAGCAAACAGTTGAATTTAGATGCCCCGATGGTTCGGCCAACATACATTTATTGTTGGCAGGTTTGGCAGTTGCTTGCCGACATGGTTTCGAAATGGAAAATGCAATTGAAATAGCCGAGAAAACTTATGTTGATGTAAACATTTTTAAGGATGAACATAAAGAAAAAACAAAAACATTAGAACAATTACCAAGTTCGTGCTTCAAATCGGCCGAAAAATTGATTGCAATGCGAGCAATATTCGAAAAAGATAATGTATTTACAACAAAAATGATTGATGGCATTGCCTCAGAATTAAAATTATTTGATGATGAAAAACTAAGAACAGAAGTTTTTGATAATCAGGATAAGATGTTACAATTAGTTGAAAAATATTTTCATTGTGGCTAAAAAAGAGAAAGCAATGTAAATAAAAAAATCCTTGCCGAAGTAAAAATCGGTGAGGATTTATTATTTTATACAAAAAAAACAGGGAGAAAAATATCAAAAAAACAAAAAAATAAAACCTTAATTAAATCCTAATGTTATAGTGTTTTATAATAATGTAGAGAAAATTTTGAGGCCAAATACATTCGTCCAAAAAAGAAGATTGTTCGAGAATTAAATTAAAGAATTTATCAAAATAAAATAGATAATTATGCACAAAAAAATGCCTATACTGTTTTTAGGTCATGGTAGCCCAATGAATGCAATTGAAGAAAATGAATTCGTAAAAGGATTTCGAGATATAGCGCAAGAAATTAGGCAACCTAAAGCAATAATTTGTATCTCGGCACATTGGGAAACGCGCGGTACATACCTAACAGCTATGGAAAAACCGAAAACTATACATGATTTTGGCGGATTTCCAGCCGAATTATACAATGTGCAATACAATGCGCCAGGTAATGCAACATTGGCGCTAAAAATTAAAGAAAACGCATGCAACAACGATATAAAACTCGACAATGAGCAATGGGGTTTGGATCATGGCGCTTGGTCGGTACTAAAGCATTTGTACCCAAAAGCAGAAATTCCTGTTGTACAAATGAGTTTAGATTATACAAAAAAAATGAGCGACCATATAAGCATTGCAAAAGAAATTGATTGGTTAAGAAAAAATGATGTATTAGTGATTGGAAGTGGTAATATTGTGCACAATTTACGCATATTGGATTGGAAGAATATTAACAAAGAAAATCATGCATTTGATTGGACAAGAAATATTCAAGAAAAAGTGAATACATTGATAACAAACAATGATATTAATGCGTTAGTGAGATACGAAAACATCGACTCGGATATAAAACTCGCAGTGCCAACACCCGAGCACTATTTACCCATGCTTTATTGCATGGCTTTAAGAGACGAAAACGATGATATAAAATTGTTTAACGATAAAGCTGTTGGAGGTTCAATAACAATGACTTCGTTTAAAATAGGATAAAATGAAATACAAAATAATAATAATACTTGCATTAACTTTATTGAATTTTGATGTTTACAGTCAGCGAAAATACAGCATAAGCGGCACTGTAACCGATGCTGCAACAGGCGAAACATTGCCTGGTGCTACAATTGCTGTAACCGATATGGCCGGTGTTGGTGTAACAAGCAATGCTTATGGATATTATTCAATTTCAATCAGTCCGGGCAAATATAACCTTGTCGTTTCGTATGTTGGCTATCAAAATCAAGCCATTGCTATCGAACTATCCGAAAACAGAACAATAAATGTAAAATTACAATCGAGCGCCACGCAGTTGGACGATGTAGTGATTACAGCACGGCGTACAAACGAAAACATTTTGTCGACCGAAATGGGTACCGAACGTTTGGATATGAAAGAAATATCGCGCATACCGGTAATATTTGGCGAAGCTGATGTATTAAAAACTTTACAACTGAAGCCCGGTGTAAAATCGGCTGGCGAGGGTTCGAGCGGATTTTTTGTGCGGGGTGGCAATAGCTCACAAAATTTGGTGTTACTCGACGAAGCAACCGTGTACAATGCCGACCATTTACTTGGTTTTTTCTCAACTTTTAATAGCGATGCAATAAAAGACATACAAATGTTTAAGGGCACAGCAGGTGCCGAATATGGTGGACGAACATCGTCGGTGCTCGATGTGAAAATGAAAGAGGGTAACAACCAAAAGTTGAATGTTGGCGGCGGTATAGGGCTCATTTCGTCGCGCCTCAATGTGGAGGGACCAATAGTGAAAGAAAAAGGTTCGTTTCTTGTGAGTGCCCGCCGCACTTATGCCGATTTGTTTTTGAAATTATCGCCTGACGAATTGATAAATAACAATCAACTATACTTTTACGACTTAAATTTGAAAACAAACTATATTATTAACGATAAAAACCGACTTTTTCTTTCGGGATATTTTGGGCGTGATGTGTTTGAATTTCAGCAACGGTTTGGTATTGATTGGGGAAACATTACAGGTACATTGCGTTGGAACAGAATATGGAACGAACGTTGGTTTAGTAATACATCGTTAATATATTCGAACTACGACTACAAAGTGAATATTTTACAAGATGCAGGCTTTAGTTTGACATCGAAAATTGAAAACTACAATATAAAACACGAATTTCAGTTTTTTGCAAACCCTCAAAATACCTTCAGCATTGGACTAAATGTTTCGAAACAAACCATTGTGCCAGGGCAACTCGAAACAACCGATGACGCGAATTTTTCGCCTGTAAAATTGCAAAATAAGCACACACTCGAACATGCAATTTACTTTAGCAACTACTGGAAACCTATACCAGCCTTGAATATTCAGTATGGCTTACGGTTATCGAACTATTATTTGCTTGGTGGTGGCGATTTTTATCGTTATCACAAGAACGAAGTGCTTGATACAATGAAATTTGATCGTAACGAAATTGTAAAATCATACTTTAATCCCGAGCCGCGAATAAACATAGCTTGGGTTATGAATGATGCCAATTCGCTAAAAATTAGCTACACGCGCAACACACAAAACCTACACGTGGTGTCCAACGCTACCTCGTCGACACCTACCGATATTTGGTTGCCATCGAGCAATAATATCAAACCACAAATAAACGATCAAATTTCATTGGGATATTTCCGAAACTTGAGTAATGACACATATCAGTTTAGTGCCGAAACATATTATCGCAAAATGCAAAACGAAATTGATTTGAAAAATGGTGCCGACATAAACGCCAACGAATTGATAGAGGGTGAATTGCTATTTGGAAAAGGTAGAGCATACGGCCTAGAATTTTTATTACGCAAAAAGCAAGGTAAATTTACAGGTTGGATAGGCTACACATGGTCGCGCACCGAAAGATTGATTGATGGTATAAACAACAACAATTGGTACCCTGCACGACAAGATATTACACACGATGTATCGGTAGTTGGCATTTACGAAATTACAAAAAAATGGGCGCTATCGGCTACATGGGTGTATAATACGGGAAATGCAATTACGTTTCCGAGTGGAAAATACGTAGTGAATAACAATGTTTTGTATTACTACACCGAACGTAACGGCTATCGCATGCCCAACTATCATCGTATGGATATTGGCGCAACACGACAACTGAAAAAAACGAAAAAGTTTGAAAGTAGCTTGAATATATCGGTGTACAATGTTTATGGTCAGAAAAATGCATTTTCGATTGATTTTGAACAAGACAAAGACGACCCTTCAAAAACAAATGCTGTAAAAACCTATTTGTTTACCTATGTACCTAGTATTACTTATAACTTTAAATTTTAAAAAAATGAGTAAAATAAAATATATTACACTGATTATTAGTATGCTTAATGCTATTGCATGCACCGAAATTATTGAAATAGACAATAAAGACTCGGTGCCCGAAATTGTTGTAGAAGCAAATATTTCGAACAACAATCAAGCAGTTGTAAAATTGAGTTATAGTATCAATATCAACGATACATCATTGCTCAATTACATAAACAATGCATCGGTATATATGTCGGAAAATAACACAAGTACCGAAAAACTGCTAACAACAGCCAATGGATTTTACATTAGCCCAGCAATAAAAGGAAAAATTAATAAAAAATACCAATTAAAAATTGAAGTCGACGGTCGTACTATAACCGCTG
>CAZEVV010000075.1:0-6107 GCA_964515675.1 uncultured Paludibacter sp.
TTGGGGTGGATTTATGTCAAAATTGTGAAATTGATTATCTGTGATGAAAATCGCTTGAATTTACAATAGTTTAAAAAGAATATTGTAACTTAATGTATTGTTACTAATTTGCTAAAAATGATAATAATTTTCTAAATAGAATTATTAACCAAAAAAATAATTTATATTTGCAGTGTAATAATTAAAATAATATATATGACAGTTGTAGCTCATATTAACACAGAAACACCTGCAGGTCGTAGATTTGTTCGTGAAATGGCAAAGTTTCCAAAGGTTGTTGAATTTGAAAATAAAACCATGTCTACGGAAAATACTTATACGGTAGAAGAAGTATATAATAATGGCTTGGATAAGCTTAGTGATTTGTATGATGTAGATATGCGTATGCTAAAATCGAAATTAAAATGAAGGTTTATAAAGTTGTTTTGAGCGAAAATGCAAAGAATGACATTGATAAATACATTGAATATATTTACAAGGAATATAAAGCGCCGCTAACAGCTTTAAGAAATTATGAAGGATTGTTTAAGCTTATTAGTAACTTGTCAACAACTGCTAGCTCAGTCAGGTATTGTACTTTAAAATCAATCACTGATGTGTATGGGTTTTCATGTAAAAGGATTAATTACAAGAAAATGGCCGTCATTTTTAGTGTCGACAATGAAATGGTTAGGGTTGAAGCAGTTTTAAGCCAATCGCTTATAAAAGGTGTAGAATTTTAAAAACAATAACAGCATTTACTTACAACTATAGCGATTGCAAAACATATTGAATGGTCATTTATTTAGGCTATAATTCAGCATCATATTAAGAAACCAAATCCTCATATTACATCATCTACATTTGTCTAATTAATTTAGCTGGGTGGATGAATTGTTAAAGAATTGTTATCTAGTTTATGGAATATATTTAGGTATTGTCTGCTATATCTTAAAGTTGTTTAACTAATGATTGAAGTAGGGCGTTTATTTAATCAATAAAAACAAATATGAATATGCCCAAGAAGTAGTTCTGATAGCTAACTAAGAAACCATTGTCGATATTATTATTTTATAAAACAAATGAAATCCAATACTAAATAGAGTGCAAATCGCAAATGAATAGGGGTGCGACTCTTAAAATGTTTTTTAAATATTATTTTGGCAGACTTTTAAACCAAATTTATCAAATGATTTGCTTTTACTAAAAGTGAATATTGGATTATAATTTACAAACAAAAATGAACATACTTATAACAGGCATACACGGTTTTGTGGGCACCAATTTGGTGCAGGCATTGGGGGATAAACATAGTATTTATGGGTTGGATATTGTTGCGCCTGCCAAAGAGGGTGTTGTGCAAACTTTTGGGTGGAGCGATTTGGCTGCTTTGCCTGCAATCGATGTGGTGATACACTTGGCTGGCAAGGCGCACGATACGAAGAATGAGACCGTGGCACAAATTTATTTTGATATAAATACTGGGCTCACACAAAAAATTTACGATTGGTTTTTGCAGTCGTCGGCTTCTAAATTTATTTTCTTTAGCTCGGTGAAAGCTGCTGCCGATAAAGTGAATGGCATACTTACCGAGGATGTTGTACCTACACCCCTTGGTCCTTATGGCGAAAGTAAAATTGCGGCAGAAAATTATCTTCTGAGTCAAGAACCAAGAGTCAAGAGCCAAGATAAGAAAACCTATATTTTGAGGCCTTGTATGATACATGGCCCAGGGAATAAGGGCAACTTGAATTTGTTGTACAATGTGGTGAAACGAGGTATTCCTTATCCGCTGGGAGCTTTCGAAAATAGGCGCTCGTTTTGCTCGGTGGATAATTTGAGTTTTGTTATTGAGCAGTTGATCGAACAAGATATTGAAAGTGGTATTTATAATGTGGGCGATGACGAAACATTGTCGACCAACGAATTGATGGCATTAATAGCAAGGGTATTGGGTAGGCCGAATAGAGTTTGGAACTGGAATGCACAAGTGATACGCTTTGTTGCCCGCATGGGTACAGTGTTGCATTTACCCCTCAACAACGACCGTTTGCAAAAACTTACCGAAAACTACGTGGTATCCAACGCCAAACTAAAAAATGCTTTGGGGATAGCGCAAATGCCGGTAAGGGCGCAGGAGGGTTTCGAGAAAACGATACGGAGTTTTGATAAATAGCGGCGGGCTATTATAAGGTGATTTTAAATTTGTGGTGGCACTTTTCCTTAGTTTTGCCTATTTTGCGGTGGCACTTTTCCTGAATATCGCTTGTTTCGCGGTGGCACTTTTCTGATAATTTGTGTTTTTTGTGGTGCTACTTTTCTGTGTATTTGCTAAAACTCCCCAAAATGTGAAACTCAAAGTTTTATATGCAAAGGAGTTTTTTTTGTGCATTTTTGTAGTGCGATAAATTGAATAGTTTATTTTTTATATCGAATATAATACACTATATTTGCAATTATTATAAATGTAATTATTATAAAAGTAATAATTGTAAATGCAATACTATATTATGGTAGTTAAAAATCCTTTTGTAATAAGTGGTTATGTGTCGCCTTTGTATTTTTGCGATAGGGAAGAGGAGGCAAAAACCTTGGTTCGATATTTAAGCAATAACCGTAATACGGCAATTATTTCAACACGCCGTATGGGTAAAACTGGACTCATAAGGCATTGCTTTCAAATGCCCGTGATTCGTTCAGCATTTTATTGTGTTTTTATCGATATTTATGCAGTTTCTAATATGCGCGAATTTGCACATGTGTTGGGCAAAGCGGTATTCGATTCGATAAGGCCCAAAGAGCGACAAATTCTTGATCGTTTTGTGGCGGTAATAGCTTCGTTGAGAGCAGCATTTAAAATTGATGCTTTGAGTGGTGAGCCAAGTTTTGAAATAGGGTTGGGTGAAATTACTGAGCCATTGAAAACAATTGAAGAGATTTTCTCGTTTCTTGAGCAAGCTGATAAACCTTGTATACTTGCTATTGATGAGTTTCAACAGATTGCTCAATTCGATGAGAAAAATACAGAAGCTGCATTGCGTACCATAATACAGGCTTGCAATAACACGAATTTTATTTTCGCTGGAAGTCAGCAGCATATTATGTCGAATATATTTCAACGTGCAGCCCGACCTTTTTACCAAAGTGTGAGTGTAATGCAATTGTCGCAAATACCATTGGCAAAATATAAGGAGTTTGTTTTGTTTCATTTCGAACAAAATAATCGCAAGATTAACTCGGATGTGGTTGATGCTGTGTATGCCGATTTTGAGGGGCATACTTGGTATTTGCAAATTGTATTTAATGAGCTGTTTTCGTTTACAGATGTTGAGGCTACTTGTGATATGGAAATGTATGAAATGTCGTTAGCCAATATAATCTCGTCGCAAGCATTTACATTTCAAGAAATTTTGGCTCGTTTGCCCGAAAAGCAAAAAGAGGTGCTTGTAGCTATTGCCAAAGTAGAAAAGGTGAAGGCAATTAATTCATCAAATTTTATACTTAAACATCATTTGCGTTCGGCCAGTTCGGTGCAGTCGGCCGTAAAATATTTGGTAGCTAAGGATTTACTTACAGTAACTGCAGGCACTTATTCGGTTTATGATAGGTTTTTTGGGAGATGGCTAAAGAATTATTTCTAATAAACATATTTTTGCTGATTGCTTCTTTTTATATATTTGAATTAATTTTTATATGCAAGCATTGTTTTTATTACTCATATTTGTAGCGCTTTTTTTGCTCGAACTTATGTATTTTCGCGTGGCCGATAGGTTTAATATTATCGACAAACCCAATAGCCGCAGTTCGCACACCCGCATCACATTGCGTGGGGGAGGGGTGGTGTTTTATTTTGCCACTTTTTTGTTTATGGCTGTGAATGGTTGGGTGTATCCCGCATTTTTTATGGGGCTTACGCTTATTGCAGCTGTAAGTTTTTTGGATGATGTTCGCCCTTTGTCGTCGCGCTTTCGGTTGCCCATGCACTTTGTGGCTATGGGCTTGATGTTTTACGATTTAGGGCTTTACGGCATGCCTTTGTATTTTGCTGCTTTGGCTTTTGTGTTGGCAGTGGGTATTATTAATGCCTACAATTTTATGGATGGCATAAATGGCATAACTGGCGCTTATAGCTTAGTGGTGTTGTTGACTCTTTGGTTTGTGAACCGCATTGTAGGGTTTGTATCGTCGGACTTTATTGTTTTTATGATAATGGCCGCTTTGGTGTTCAACTTTTTTAATTTTCGCACCAAAGCACGCTGTTTTGCTGGCGATGTGGGCTCGGTGAGTATGGCTTTTGTGTTGGTGTTTTTGCTGGGGAAACTCATTATAACAACCGAAAATTTTAATTATATATTGTTGTTGGGTGTTTATGGCATCGATGCTGTGCTTACCATTGTGCATCGCATTATGCTAAGGGAAAATATAACCGAGGCACATCGCAAACATGCCTATCAGCTTATGGCCAATGAGTTGCGTATGCCACATTTGTTGGTGTCGGGCTTGTATGCTGCTTTGCAGTTGTTGCTTGCGGCTTTGGTGCTGTGGTTGCCTGTGGCAGCTTGGGTTTTTGTGGCGGTGTTGGCTTTGGCTTATGTGCTGTTTGTGAAACGCTATTTTCATTTGCATAAACAGTAAGTTTTGTAGTTTTCCAACAATAAAAATGTCTGCAAAGCACACAAAAGCTTTGCAGACATTTTTATATAATAACAAATGCTCTACTTCGTTTTAACCCATTGTGGGTCAGTTGTAGTAGTTGTGTTTTGCAATTGCTTATGCCTTCATTAGTAGTTTTAAATCTGTCCAAAAGCCTGGGTACGATTTGCTTACAACTTGAGGCTCGAGTATTGTAATTTCTTGCAACAATGCCACGGGTGCAAAAGCCATTGCCATACGATGGTCCTCGTAAGTGGCTATTTCGATGGGCGATGCTGCTGTTGTGCGTTCGCCATTCCATGCCAAAGCGCCTTCGCAAGGTTCGTGCAGCACATAGCCTAGTTTGCGCAACTCATTCATTAGTGCCAACACACGATTGGTTTCTTTAATTTTCAAACTTTCTAAACCGCTAAAACTGAATGGAATGTTTTTGAGGCAGCAATTTACAGCAAGTGTTTGTGCCAAATCGGGTTGCTCCGTAAAATTGTATTCGAAGCATTCGGTGTATTTGCCTGTAGCCTTTATTGTTATGCCGTGCTCATCGAAAAGGGTTGCAACGCCCAGTTGCGTGTAAAGTTCTGCTACTTTACTATCGCCTTGCATGCTTTGCTTGTTGAGGTAAGGTAAACTTATTTCGCCCACACCTGCCAACGACACCAATTCGTACCAATACGATGCTGCCGACCAATCGGACTCAACGCGGTATGGAACAGCTGTGTAGGGATGTGCTTCGACATGTATTGTGTTGTTTTCGAACTTAACTTTTGCGCCAAAGTCTTCCATCATTTGCTTGGTCATTAGTATGTAAGGCACCGAAATTACATTGCCTTCGAGCTTTATGCTAAGACCTTTGTGCATGTATGGCGCTATCATCATGAGTGCCGAAATATACTGACTGCTCACACTGCCATTTAAGTTAATTTCGCCGCCCGTAAGTGCGCAACCAAATATTCGTAATGGTGGAAAGCCTTCGTTATTAATGTATTCGATACGTGCACCCAAGCTGTTGAGCGCATCTACCAATAGTTTTATTGGGCGCTGTTGCATGCGTTCGGAACCAGTGATGACCCACTCGCCATAGGTTTTTGCCAAAAAAGCCGTCAGAAAGCGCATGGCTGTGCCAGCAGCACCAATGTCGAAACTATTGGTGTTCGACTCGAGCGCGCGTACCGTTACATTGGTGTCGTCGCAATCCGATAGGTTTTCAATTGGATAGTCGCTGTATGATAACGCATTTAATATCAGTGCTCTGTTGCTAATGCTTTTCGAAGCAGGCAATACAACTTCAAATTTTTGAGTTGGCATTGCAAGCTTCAGTTTTTTCGATTCGCTCATTTATTAATTCTGAAAATATTGCTATTGTGTTGCTATTATTTTTTAGGAATAAAATAATCCGTCATATTCATCCCATAATCCGTTGAATTACAAGCTAAAATGTCTTTGTTCTTTATTCGTTATTCTAAACTCTTTACTCT
>CAZEVV010000075.1:6207-10394 GCA_964515675.1 uncultured Paludibacter sp.
AATTACAAGCTAAAATGTCTTTGTTCTTTATTCGTTATTCTAAACTCTTTACTCTAAACTCTAAACTCTAAACAGCAAGTTCGTATATTTTGCGTGCATCTTCGGCTGTAATTTTCACAAAGCTACCCAAAGTGCCTTCGCCTAAGCCCAAAGTATCGACCAATTTCGATATATCGTCGGCTTTGGCACCCAATTGCGAGAAGCGTGTTGGCATGCCTATCGAAGTCATAAAGGCTTCGTAGCGAGCAATACCTTCGCGTGCAGTAATTTCGGGTTTTTCAAAATTCATTTGGCAACCCCACACACGCACAGCAAATTGTGCAAATCGCATCACATCGTGTTGCATCACAAATTTCATCCATGCCGGAAACATTACAGCCAAACCAGCCCCATGTGCTACGTCGTAAAGCCCCGATAGTTCGTGCTCGAGCACATGACTCGACCAATCCTGCTCGCGACCCACACCACAAATATCGTTGTGTGCCACCATGCCGGCCCACATTAAGTTTGCACGTGCTTCGTAATTGTTCGGGTCGGCCAACGCTTTTGGGGTTTCGTTTATAATTGTAAGCAAAATTCCCTCGCATAATCTGTCGGTAATTTCAACATCGCGCGTATTTGTAAAATATCTTTCCATAACGTGCGCCATCATGTCGGCAGCGCCACATGCTGTTTGGTATGCTGGCAAGCTGCATGTGAGTGCTGGGTTGAGTATCGAAAACACCGGGCGCAACAAGTCGCTGTTAGCAGCACGTTTTAACATGCCGTTTTCGTGCGTAATAACCGAACCTGTCGATCCCTCGCTGCCAGCAGCTGTGATGGTAAGTATGGTAGCCACAGGCAGTGCTTTCTCCACTTTTTTACCTGTATAAAAATCCCAAAAGTCGCCATCGTACACAGCGCCTAAAGCAATCGCTTTTGCCGAGTCGATAACACTTCCGCCACCAATGGCTAAAATAAAATCAATATTGTTTTTTTTGCATATCTCAACACCTTCGTACACCAAACCACTGCGTGGGTTAGGCACTACACCACCCAATTCTACATGAAAAAGCCCTTCTGATTCGAGCGATGCAATTACGGTATCGAGCAAGCCGCTTTTCACTACGGAGCCACCGCCAAAATGTAACAATACGCGTTTTGCTCCAAAGCGTTTGAGCAACGCACCAGCTTCGTTTTCGCGCTCCTTGCCGAAAACAAAATAAGTAGGACTGTAAAAATTGAAGTTTTTCATTTTTATTTATATTTTAAAAATTGTCGCATCCGAAAGGCTTTTTTTGCAGTTAAAGCCAATGTTACAACGACGTGTTTTTATGAGTGTATTTTATGAATATGTTTTATGAATGTATTTTATGAGTATGTTTTATGAGTGTATTTAATAATTATGCATTAATTTCTAATTATCTCCACAAAGATAAAAGATATTATTCAGTTTTTATTTAAAAAAACAATAAAACTATACAAGCAATTTGAAAATCGGCCATAAAAAAAGGACTAAAATCGGTTTTAATGCCTCTTTTAGTCCACTTTTTCTTTTGTGGAGATTACCGGACTCGAACCGGTCACCTCGACACTGCCAGTGTCGCGCTCTAGCCAGATGAGCTAAACCCCCGCTTTTGATTTTGAATTTGCGCTGCAAAGATAAGCAAGTTTTCGAAATTAATCGTACATTTGTAGAAATTTTTTTCACAATTATTTCACACTGCAAAAGTTTAATTTTATTTTCATTGCTTGTGCGAATAATAAATATTTGATTATTAATAAGGTAAAAGTACATATGCTAATTTACAATACAACATTTCTTGTTGCAACACCATTGGTCGAAATTTGGAAGCAATGGGCCGCAACCGAACTTTTGCACTTTATGCAGGCAGACAAACGCATGACGGAGGGCCAAATTGCACGCGTAGTGAGTCACGAAAACGAAACCGAAGGTGTTTCATTTTCCGTACAGTTTAAAATTGCCGATATGCCAACGCTTCATGCTTGGCATGCCGATAATGCAAACAGTTTTCAGAGCTTGTGCAACAAAAGGTTTGGGCAGCAGGTGGTGTTTTTTTCAACCATACTCGAAATTATTTAATAAAAAAACTATTTTTTCGCTTATGGAAAACGAACGAATTATATTAGGCATCGACCCCGGAACAACCATTATGGGCTATGGTATTTTAAAAGTTGTAGGCAACAAAACCGAGCTTTTAGCCATGGGTGTGCTCGATCTTAAAAAATATAGCGATCATTATCTTAAATTGCAAAAGATTTTTTCGCGTACACTTTCGCTCATCGACGAGTTTCATCCCGATTTTTTGGCCATCGAAGCACCATTTTTTGGAAAAAACGTACAGTCGATGCTTAAGTTGGGGCGTGCACAAGGTGTTGCAATGTCGGCAGCGCTGTATCGCGACATACCCATTACCGAATATGCGCCACTCAAAATAAAAATGGCCATTACGGGCAGTGGTGCAGCTTCGAAAGAGCAAGTGGCCGATATGTTGCGCCGTTTTCTCAAAATACCTCAGGAGCAAATGTTGCCTCAACTCGATGCTACCGACGGATTGGCAGCTGCATATTGTCATTTTTTACAAATGAACCGACCCGAATCTGATAAAAAATATACGAGTTGGAAAGATTTTATTGCAAAAAATGGCGATAAAGTTAAATGAGAATTTTTCTCTTGTCGACAGCAAAAAAATAAAAATCGAAATATAAGAAACGAATAGTAAAAAAAATACGAACCAACGGTCAGCAACCTAAGGGAAATAATCACGAAACCTGCCTCGTACCTCAGGTTTATCTCCTCCCTCATACTTTGGGAGGTAAACATGAAGAATGAGGGAGGAGGCAGGCACGAAAATACGAAACAAGAAACAAGAAACACAATGTACAAAATTCTATCCATTAATCCAGGGTCGACGTCAACCAAAATTGCGGTTTACGAAGATGAAAAAATCGTATATCTCAATACCATTCGTCACTCAACCGACGAATTGAACATTTATCCCAACATTATCGACCAGTATGAATTTCGAAAGAATTTAATTCTTAAAAAACTGTCGGATAATGATATTTTTATAGCCGATTTTGCCGCCATTGTTGGACGTGGTGGCTTGTTGCGCCCACTTGCATCGGGTGTGTACGAGGTCAACGATAAAATGCTCGACGATCTACGTATGGCAGTCAATGGTCAGCATGCCAGCAATTTGGGGGCTGTTATTGCCAACGAGCTTGCAAAGTCGGCGCCCAACTGTCGTGCTTTTATTGCCGACCCTGTGGTGGTCGACGAATTACAGGATGTGGCACGCATAAGTGGTTTGCCGCAATTTCCTCGCCGCTCAACCCTACATGCACTCAACCACAAAGCCATAGCACGCAAATATGCTACTTCGATTGGTCGTAAATACGAAAATTTAAATCTCGTTATTGCACATCTTGGTGGTGGAATATCGGTGGCGGCCCATCGCAACGGAAAAATTATCGATACCAACCAGGCACTCGATGGCTTTGGCCCATTCTCGCCTGAACGCGCTGGTACAATGGATGCTGGCGAGTTGATTCGACTATGTTTTAGAGGCGATTACAGCATGACACAAATTCAGAAAATGCTTGTCGGACAAGGTGGCTTGGTAGCGCATTTAGGCACCAACGATGCCAAAGAAGTGACCGAGAGAATTAAGAATGGCGATGCAAAAGCGAAACTCATTTACGAGGCCATGGCTTATAATATTGCCAAAGATATTGGGGCTATGTTGGCTGTACTCGAAGGTAAAGCCGATGCTGTTATACTTACGGGTGGCATTGCGCACGACGATTATATAGTATCGTACATTTATCGACTAATTGCACCCTTAGCACATGTTGTGGTATATCCTGGCGAAGACGAAATGGAAGCCCTTGCAATGGCTGGTTTACGTGCCTTGCGTGGCGAAGCTACGAAAGTGTACTAAAAAAACTTATGTCAAACTAATATATTAAACGACCCGTATCAAATCCGATATCGGTCGTTTTTTTATGCCCTTACATTAATTAGAGTAAAGAACATAGAGTAAAGAATAAAGAGAAAAAAAATAATTCTAATCATCCAATCTTCAAATCTTCCATCCCGATAGTAATTCGGGACCAATCATCAAATCCTCAAATCTTCCATCCCGATAGTAATTCGGGACCAATCATCAAATCATCAAATCTTC
>CAZEVV010000075.1:10494-12506 GCA_964515675.1 uncultured Paludibacter sp.
TTTTTTAATTATATAATAAATCCATTTTTAGGGTATTAATATAATTTACATTATCAAATCGTGGATTATTGAACATTTTAATGTAATTTTGTGGCTCGTAAAAAACTAAATGAATGATAGGGTTGAAAAAAATTGACATTTACGTCTTTAAGCGTTTTTTCAATATATTTTTGATGACATTTTTTATTTGCATTTTCATTTTGTTGATGCAATTTTTGTGGAAGCACTTTGCCGATTTGGTTGGCAAAGGCGTTAGCGTGTCGATTATTCTCGAGTTTTTTGTTTACGCCATTTTCACTTTGGTGCCATTATCATTACCCTTGGCCATACTTTTAGCATCGATAATGACATTTGGAAATATGGGCGAAAACTTCGAGCTTACAGCAATGAAATCGGCTGGCATATCGCTCTTTCGCATTATTCGTCCATTGGTGGCTTTTGTTATTTTATTGTCGATAGGCGCATTTTTTTTCTCGAACAATGTTTTGCCACGAGCCGAAACAAAGTTATGGACGCTTATTTTCTCGTTGCGGCACAAGTCGCCCGAATTGGATATTCCTGCAGGCGAGTTTTATTCGGGCATTAATGGCTACAATATTTATGTGCGAAGCAAAGAAAATGGCCTGTTGAAAAACTTAATGATATACGATTTTTCGGGTGGTTTCGACAATGCCTCGATTAAAGTTGCCGACTCGGGACGTGTGCATTTTACCGAAGATAAAAAATACTTATTACTAACGCTCTACAATGGCGAAAGTTTCGAAAATTTAAAGCGGCAGCGATTGAGCGCAATCGACAATGTGCCGTACCGACGCGAAACATTTAGTATGCAGGAGATTATACTCGATTTCGATTCCGAATTTAGTCGTTACGACGAGTCATTGCTCGAAGGGCAGCATATAAGCAAAAATCTTAGTCAACTGAAGCAAACCATCGATTCGGTCAATAATATTATCGATTTGCGTACAAAAGTGCTCTCCGACGAATTGGTTGAGCGCAAATATTTTGGTCGCGAAACAGAATGGGGGCGATCGCTCGAAGTTTTGGAGTCGGTGCCACTTGCCAACTACAATCCTGATAGTTTGCTTATGAGTTTAACGCAAGAAGAACTCGAACAAGCATCGGCCATGGCATTGAGCAAAGCCAACGAAATGAAAGGTCAGGTTGATTATAATATTTTGATGCTTTCCGAAAAAAAATACGTTAGTAGGCACGAAATACAATGGCACAGGAAATTTACTTTGTCTTTTGCATGTTTTATTTTCTTTTTCATTGGTGCACCTATGGGTGCAATTATTCGCAAGGGTGGCCTTGGTATGCCTGTTGTGATATCGGTGGTAATGTTTATTATTTATTATATAATTGATAATACAGGCTACAAAATGTCGCGCGAAAACATTTGGCCTGCCATACAAGGCATGTGGTTGAGTTCAGCAATTTTATTGCCAATTGGTGCTTTTCTTACCTACAAAGCAGCCATCGATGCCACCGTTCTCAATCCGAGCGAATACATTCGGATTTGGAAAAATTTAGTGACGAAAATTAAAATCGTTGTGCAAAAAAACGATTCAAAAAAATAAAAACAACAGATATGGAAACTGTATTAAATAGCATTGAAGAGGCGATAGAAGATATTAGAGCCGGAAAATTTGTTATTGTAGTTGATGACGAAGATAGAGAAAACGAAGGTGACTTTGTGTGTGCTGCCGAGAAAATGACACCCGAAATGGTGAATTTTATGATTACACACGGGCGTGGTGTGCTATGTGCCACCCTCACCGAGGAACGTTGCGAACAACTCGATTTAGAAATGCAAGTTCAGTCCAACACTTCCATTCATACTACGCCATTTACGGTTAGTGTTGATAAGCTCGAAGGTTGTACCACGGGCGTATCGGTGCAAGACCGCGCAGCAACCTATCAGGCTTTGGCCGACCCGTATTCGAAACCCGAAACCTTTGGTCGTCCAGGGCATATTTTTCCACTACGAGCGCGTAGCAGAGGCGTTTTGC
>CAZEVV010000076.1:0-12493 GCA_964515675.1 uncultured Paludibacter sp.
GAGATGTGTATAAGAGACAGCGTTGGCAGTGCTGGGCTTATTAGGCAAACGCGTACCCCTTTCGTTGAAAATATTTCTATTGGCATTGGCCATTGCCGACGATATTGGGGGTATAGTTGTAATAGCTATGTTTTACAGTAGCTTCACAACCGAATCGCTTATTTATTTAGGCTTGGCAATAGTAGCTTTCTTGTTTCTTATTGCAGGCAACAAACTAAGCATCAACCACAAATCGTTTTATGGCATTATTGGCGTAGTGGTATGGTATCTGTTTTTGCAATCGGGCATCCATCCCTCTATTGCAGGTGTATTGGTAGCGCTCACAGTACCAGCTCGTCCGCGCTTGAATTTAGGCAAATTTGTAAAACATATCGAACGCGACATCGAAACACTGAAAGCTACATGTTTAAATCAATCGCAAAGCGACGAGATGATATTGAGCAACCTACAAATACGTCACCTAACACATATCGAAAAAGCATCCGACACAGTGATAAGTCCATTACAGGACATAGAGGATAACATGCATGGCTTCATCAATTTTGTAGTAATGCCGCTTTTTGCATTTGCAAATGCTGGTGTGATATTAAATTTCGGTGCATTGGATTTGCACACAGGCATTTCGATGAGTGTAATGGTAGGACTTGTATTGGGAAAAGTAGTTGGCATATCGCTATTTACGTGGATAGCAGTAAAACTGGGCATTTCGCATTTACCTGCGCACATGTCGTGGGTAAATTTGATAGGCATTGCTACTTTGGGTGGCATTGGCTTCACAGTGGCCCTATTTCTCTCGGGATTGTCGTACCCACTAGGTTCCGAAATGCTTAACCAAGCCAAAATGGGCGTGATATTTGGTTCGCTCATAGCAGGTATTTTGGGCTATAGCATATTGAGATTTAGCTTGAAAAAACAGGAATAAAAATAAGCAATGACACAACAGCACAACGAAATACTCCTCACCGAAGATGGGTCGCATACAATAAAAAATGTAGTGTTAGACGAATGCTATCACTCGTCGCATGGTGCACGGCAAGAATCGGAATGGGTATTTGTAAATGCTGGTTTGCGCGAATGTGCGAAACACGAAATTGCGATTTTAGAGATAGGCTTTGGCACTGGCTTGAATGCTTTATTGGCCATGGATTATGCACAAAAGAATTGTAAAAAAATTACTTACACCAGTTTTGAGCTTTACCCCCTACCCTACGCCACTGCTGCGCAACTGAATTTTTGCCATGGCGACTTGCAGCATTTACAAAGCGAATTCGACATTATGCACCAATGCCCTTGGAACGAATGGCAGGCGATAAATGCAAATTTCAGTTTGTTGAAAATGCATGCCGATTTTTCGATAAGTGCTTTAACTGCACAATACGATGTGGTGTTTTTCGATGCCTTTTCGCCCGACAAGCAACCTGAGCTGTGGAGCGATGCGATATTTGCCCAGCTATATTTGGCCTGCAATACCGATGCCATACTCACAACCTATTGCGCCAAAGGATATGTGCGCCGCGCTATGCAAAAAGCAGGCTTTGTGGTGGAGCGCATTCCTGGTCCTCCGGGCAAAAGAGAAATGTTGAGAGCAAAAAAAATCATTCAACAGTAGTTTTCACAATACTGTTGAATGAAAATAAATAATATTTGCACAAAAAAGCTAAGCGCACATAAGTTAAAACACACGCCTGCTTACCATTAACTTGTGCAAATTAGTCCAACGCATTTTTCAAATCACAACTTTTCGCCAAAAGCCAAATCGCCAGCATCGCCCAAGCCCGGAACAATGTACGAATGATCATTCAAATCGGGGTCGATAGCAGCAACCCAAATTGTAACATCGGTATTTGCAAAATGCTTGCGAAGATAGTTTACTGCTTGCTTGCTGGCAATAACGGTAGCAATATGCACTTTTGCCGGCGCACCTTTTGTAAGCAATGCACCATATGCCAACTCCATCGACGCACCAGTAGCCAACATTGGGTCGGTTATAATCAATGTTTTATCAGTCAAATCGGGCGAGGCAATATACTCGATAAAAATATCGAATTTCAAAGCATCTTTGTGTTTACGATAAGCCGAAACAAATGCATTTTCAGCCCTATCAAAATAACTTAAAAAACCTTGGTGAAACGGTAAACCAGCACGTAAAATGGTTGACACTACCACTTTTTCGTTAATCACATTAACAGGAGCAATGCCGAGTGGCGTTACAACATCTTCGGGCACATAGTCCATGTTTTTACTCATCTCATAAGCCATAATTTCGCCTATGCGCTCCATGTTTCGTCTGAAGCGAAGAGGATCGTTTTGAATGGCTACCGAACGAATTTCTTTGAGATAATGATTGAGAATTGAATTGTTTTTTGACAGTTGAATAACTTGCATATATAATACTTTTTTTACTTTAAATGAGTAGCTTTAAGGCCTTTTATCACAGCATTAGTAAAACCATTGGCCTCCATTTCGTTCAATCCCTTAATAGTAATACCGCCAGGTGTTGTCACCTTGTCAATTTCAACTTCGGGGTGCGTTTGATTGGCTTCGAGCAATTCGACAGCACCTTTGAGCGTTTGCAACACCACTTTCTTGGCAATTTCGGGATAAATACCCATCTCAACACCACCTTCCATGGATGCACGTATATATCTAAATGCGAAGGCAATGCCGCACGACGACAAGGACATAAATGCATTGAGCTGATTTTCGGGCACCAAATAAGTTACACCAAGTTCGTTAAACAAAGCCACAATCAAATCATTTTGCTCCTTTGTTGTATTGTGGGCAGCAACACAATTCACACTTTGCAAAACATCGATAGCCGTGTTGGGTATTACCCTAAAAAGATGCGCATCGGTATCGAGCAAGCCCGCTAAGTCGGAAAAATCGACTCCCGCAGCTACCGAAATAATTATTTGATGCTTGTAATCTAATTTATTTTTAATCTCGTCGGCCACCAAAGGCACCAACCAAGGCTTAACGGCCAACACTACAATATCGGCATTTTTCACAATCTCGGCATTCGACGTCGATGTTTGTATAGAGGAATTAAATGTTGTTAGTGCCGTAAGATTAGCTTCGTTGACATCGCTCACAAAAATATTATTGTTTTGTACCAATGTCCCTCTCGACAAGCCGCGTGCAATGGCACCACCCATATTTCCAGCGCCTATTATGGCAATTTTAAGTTTTGTTGTTTCCATAAATATCCTTTTATGCTACAAAGATAGTATTTGATAATTAAAAATTTCAATTATTTTGGAATAAAATTAAAAAATAAACGCAAAAAACATTGAGTATCATTGTAGGTTGCTATTGCAAAAACAAAAACACACAGCTAAAGGCAATTTAGCATCAAATTTAAAAACCACACTTATAAAAAAAAGAAGCACTCGCTGAGTACTTCTTTTTTTAATATACAATCGATTTACAAAACCAATGAAGGCGGTGTAAACGAACGTGTAGCAAGTTCGGCATCCAAAAGATACAAACCGCGAGGATCGTGAGCAAACAACTCGAATCGTTTGTTTAAATCGTCGACATTTTGTTCTTCTTCACCTTGTTCCTTCACAAACCAATCGAGAAACTGCATTGTTTTAAAGTCTTTCAACTCATACACTTCGCCATAAATATCGTTGATCGATTTACTGATGAAAAGTTCGTGCTCGTAAGCAGCTTCTAGCGGTTGTTTGAATCCTTCGAATTTCACATCGGGGCCTGCAATAGGGGATAAAATAACTTTTTCGCCATTGTTGCGAAGATATTGAACAAACAACATCGCATGTGCATACTCCTCTTTGGTTTGAATATCGAACCAGTTACCAAAACCGTTCAAACTATGATCGAAATAATAATTCGACATGTCTAAATACAAAAACGAAGAATAAAACTCTTTGTTGATTTGACCGTTGATGAGGTCAACTACTCTTTTGTTTAACATAGCGCAATGAATTTATATTATTTATAATTTTTAATTCGATATTTTGTGCTGAATACCAAAGCATTCAACATATGCATATAACCACTATCGAGCGAAAAATGTTTATAAAAAACACTAG
Source organism: uncultured Paludibacter sp. (assembly GCA_964515675.1). Taxonomy (GTDB): domain Bacteria; phylum Bacteroidota; class Bacteroidia; order Bacteroidales; family Paludibacteraceae; genus Paludibacter. The sequence continues at coordinate 4,056 of CAZEVV010000076.1, forward strand.
AAAATATACTGTTCGCTTATCGATCGGTGTAATTGTACGCGCTGTATGGTATCGGCAAACAAATCGGCAATGCTCAACACTACCACCTTATCGCATTTTTCGCAATTAAATGGAATTGAGTCGGTGAAAGTGATACTTGTAAGTGCCGATTTCATGACACGCTCGGAGGCAGTACCCGACATAACACCATGTGTTACAATGGCGCGCACACTTTGAGCACCGTTTTGCATCATTAAGTCGGCAGCCATACAAAGCGTACCTGCTGTATCCACCATATCATCCATAATAATTACGTTTTTGCCAGCCACATCTCCAATAATTTTCATTTCGCCCACAACATTTGCCTTTTCGCGCGTTTTGTGGCACAAAACCATAGGCACATCGAGGTGTTTAGAGTAAGTACCTGCTCGTTTCGACCCACCCACATCGGGCGATGCAATTACTAAATTATCGAGATTTAGCGACCTTATATAAGGTACAAAAATTGTTGAGCCATATAAATGGTCGACAGGAACATTGAAAAAACCTTGAATTTGGTCGGCATGCAAATCCATCGTTATTACACGATCGACACCAGCTACACTGAGCAAATCGGCTATGAGTTTCGCTCCAATCGAAACCCGCGGTTTGTCTTTTCTATCCTGACGCGCCCAGCCAAAATAAGGAACTACTGCGATAATTTTGTAGGCTGATGCTCTTTTTGCAGCATCAATCATTAACAAGAGTTCCATTAAATTGTCGGAATTTGGGAAAGTAGACTGAACTAAATAAATGTACTGTCCGCGTATCGACTCTTCGTATGATACGGCAAACTCACCATCAGCAAAATGTTCTACCTTCATTATTCCAAGCGGGCAACCTAAGCTTTGACATATTTTCTCGGCTAAATAACGACTATTAGTTCCCGAAAACACCTTAAAAGGTGATGTAGTAAGTGGCATGATAATTTTTATGAATTTTTTGTTGTACGGAATTTTTTTGCAAAAGTACGCATTTTAAATCTTATAATTGAAAAAATAGCTTGCATTTTTTTGTCAGATAGCACATTTTTAATTCGTGGCATAATTTTTCGTCGTATTTTAAATATTTATTCATAAAAAACATAAACAAAGGCACATTAATATAAAAAGCAGATTGAAAGAGCATATGTAAAACTTACAATAGTTCGTGACTTTGTGTCTTCGTTGTTAAAAATCTCGAAATATTCCTTTTATTTATTCGTGAAAGAATCAAACACAAATGCCATTAATACAAAAAAACTAGGATTTAACTGCTCAGCGCAAACGTTTGAAATGAAAATGCGACATTTTTTTATTTTTATGTAGAAGCACTTAATAAAAGTTCCATACTTTTGAAGAAAATTGCAAAATAGGCACAATATCATTAATGAATAACAAAAAATGATTGAAAATTTCGGACAGCTTTTCAATCTCGAAAAAATCGATATTGCTGTATTGACAGTTGCATAAAAACAAATTACAATCAGAAACGAAAGATTTGAGATAACACAATTGGATATGCTTCGAGCAGCAACAATGCATTTCGAAAATCTATCCATTTATTTTGGATTAAGAGTTTAATACATTGAAAAAAAATGAAACAACCATGGGAATGAATAGTTTGTAATTATCGTTAAAGATAACACGACGAATGATGCATTTATGGTTCGACAAAAAATATAGAAAGATATGAAAATACATTTTAAAATTTCGTACCACACACATTGGGGGCAAAAATTGCTTGTACGAGGCAACATACCCCAACTTGGAAGCAATCAGAACGAAAAGGCTTTTGAGCTGAATTTTCAGCATCCTGATGTTTGGAGCGGTGAAATTGATGTAGATAACATTGAAAGTGTGAGCTACAATTATGTATTGCTCGACGAACCCAATGGTCGATACACCGACGAATGGGGAGATGCACGAAATATTACAGTGAGCAAAAACAGCTACGAACACTATTTCTGTTTCGACCAATGGAATCCACCTGCTGCACTCGAGAACACTTTTCTTACAGCACCATTTCAGGAAGTATTATTGAAAAACAATAATCCACATGCTGTACCAACACCCAACCCCAAAGCTACGCATAGTTTTGTTGTGCAAGCACCCGTTATCGACCCAAAACTTAGTGTTTGCATTATTGGTAGCTGCGACGAACTTGGAGCTTGGAGCACACGCAAACCAAAACTTTTACAAATGGTGGGCAATGGCACATGGGCCATCGATATGGACTTAAGCAAAGTGAAGGCCGACTTGCAATACAAATATGGCTTGTACGATGCCGAAGACAAATCGTTTTGCTACTTCGAAAATGGTCCCAACCGCACAGCAAGCATTATCAATGCAAAGAAAACAAAAATTGCCATCAACGATGGATTTTTAAATATGCCAGTTAAGCAATGGCGCGGCGCTGGCGTAGGGCTACCTGTGTTTAGCATACGCACAAAAAACAGTTTTGGTGTAGGCGATTTCGAAGACATAAAACTTTTTGTTGACTGGGCTTGCAAAGTAGGCCTAAAACTGATACAAGTTTTACCGCTCAACGACACCATTGGCACACACACCGATGCCGATGTATTGCCCTATGCAGCCATTTCGGCATTTGCACTCAACCCTTTGTTTTTGCATTTGCCATCGCTCGATAAAATTCCAGCCAGCAACGAAATTGCAAAAGAGTACAAAAAATTACAACCCGTGCTCAATGCCGAAAGCTTAGTGCCATTTTTAGATGTTGTGAATTTTAAGTTGAAATATGCCCGCGAGGCTTATAAACTCAACAAAGAAAAATTCCTGAAAAATGCCGAATATCACGCTTTTTATAGCAACAACGAATATTGGCTAAAACCCTATGCAGTGTATTGCGTACTACGCGACAAGTTTGGAACGTCGGACTACCGACTGTGGAAAGAATTTGCCAACTTCGACGCAAGTCAAATTGAAGCTTTCGGCAACGAAGCGCACCCCGATTTCGATGAGGTAGCAGTAAATTACTACATTCAATTTCATTTGCACCTACAATTGCAAAATGCCACACGCTATGCGCACGACAAAGGCGTGGTGCTAAAAGGCGACATCCCGATTGGTGTAAACCGCAACAGTGTTGATACGTGGACAAACCCCGAACTATTCAACATGGACATGAATGCAGGTGCGCCACCCGATATGTTTGCCGTAAAAGGTCAAAATTGGGAGCTACCTACCTACAATTGGGAGGCAATAAAAAGAACGAATTTCGATTGGTGGAAAAAACGCTTTGCACAAATGTCGAACTATTTCGACACTTTCAGGGTGGATCATATTCTCGGTTTTTTCCGTATATGGCAAATACCCACCGACCAAATTGAAGGTATCATGGGACATTTGCAACCTTCGATTGCTGTACACATTAACGAGTTTAGCGAAAAAGGCTTGTGGTTCGACAAAAACCGCTATTGCAAACCCTATATTACCGATGATGTATTGTGGCAATTATTTGGCGATGACACTTCGTGGATAAAAGCCAACTGCTTGCAAATTGAAGATGGTTGGGTTTTGCGATTGAAAAAAGAATATCAAAGTCAAGCCCAAGTTGAACAAATGTTTAACGACGGGTTGATATCAGAAAAAATTAAATGGGGTTTGTTCGATTTAATTTCGAATGTATTGTTTTTCGAAAAGAGCGGCAGCAATGGCACATGGTTTTATCCGCGCTACGGCATGGAAAGCTTATCGACATTCCAAGCATTGGACGAATACAGCAAAAGTAAATTGCGCGAAATATATGTCGACTATTTCTATCGCCGACAAGATGCACACTGGTACAAAACCGGTATGGAAAAGCTTCCGGCACTTAAACGTTCGACCAATATGTTGATTTGTGGCGAAGACCTCGGAATGATGACGCATTGTGTAACGACAGTTATGAACGAACTTGGCATTTTGAGCTTAGAGGTGCAACGTGCACCAAAGTCCGACAAAATTGAGTTTTTCCATCCTGCCGATGCACCTTACCTTTCGGTAGTGACACCATCGACACACGACATGAGCACCATTCGTGGTTGGTGGGAAGAGGACAGAGCAGTAACGCAACGCTTCTACAACACACAATTGGGCCATTGGGGCGAAGCACCTTATTTTTGCGACTGGTGGATTTGCCGCGATATTTTGCTGCAACATTTGTATTCGCCTGCAATGTGGGCCATATTCCAAATGCAAGATTTGTTGAGCATTTCGGACAAAGTACGCCGCGAAAACCCCAACGAAGAACGCATAAATGTACCTTCGAACTCAAAATTTAGTTGGCGCTATCGTTTGCACATCAATATGGAAGATTTGATTGAAAACGATGAGTTTAACGACGAATTGCGCAATTACATTTTGCACTCGGGCAGGTAATTTCTGTAATTTACTTGAAATGCTGAGTAGCACACATAAAAATATAATTTTTTGTAATATATAATTAGATCATAGTTTATAGCTGCACATTTTCAGCCTCTTAATTGCAAAATTTTTCTTCACCTAAAAGCTATTGTTTAAACAGTGCTTAAAGGACGTTTTAATTGTTTGGTTTTAAATTGTAAGAACGAAGCAGGCCATCTTGATATAAGATGGCCTGCTTTTATTTTGTTCAAAAAAAATGCTTACTCCTTTTGTGGGAATAAGCATTTCTCTTTTAAAACATGTATTTTCAATTAATTATAATTGGGTAATGTCGAAAATTCTTTCGAATAACGTAAATGTTGATCAACATAACCTTCGTTATATTCAAGTTTCACATCGGTAACTTTGCCATTGGCATCTTTTACAAGCGTGTAAACAGGATTCACAAAACCACGATAAGGCGCTAAATTAAGCGTTTTGTAGCGTTTAAGCACCTCTGCATGTATGTCTTGGTTCACTTTTACAGCATATTTTTCAACCAAATACTTACCCGCCTCAAAATCGCCTGTCGACTTAATGCGTTGTATTTCGGCCAACAACTGACCAAACAAATTGCGCAATTTTTGATAATCGTTAATTACCACAAAAGTTTTTCCATCGCGTTTTTTCAATTCCACCACATTGTCGGCCGCACCTTTTTCGAGCACCCACGATGCTATAAGCTGACGGTTGCGCATGTGTGCTTGCTCAATGTCCTTACCGGGCTGTATACGCGTAAGCTGCGTCATTAATCCATTCATCAAATACTGATAATAAGCCGCTTTGTAAGCATCTTCGCTAGGCAACAAACCAAGCTTCACCATTATTGGGTCGCCCATATAATAAAGCCCAAACAAATCGGCACGCGACTCCTCGATGGGCGAACCGTAGGCACGCAAAGCATCGGCATCAACACCAGGCAGCAATTTACCCGAGCCATGACCCAAACATTCGTGCAAGTCGGTATGCAGGTTATTGGTAAGCGAGCCATATTTTTTAGCCGCTTCGCGCTCCGTTTCGCTCCACATAAACTCTTCGGCAAAACCGCTACCCATCGAAGCTTTGTCATAAGCATCGGTAATATTTTCGATAGTTACCGATTTCGAACCATAGTCGCGACGTATCCAATTCGAATTTGGAAGATTAACGCCTATTGGTGTCGACGGATAACAATCGCCACCCAACATAGCCGCCGTAATCACTTTTGCCGACACACCTTTCACTTCTTCTTTCTTAAATTCGGGGGCTATGGGCGAATTATCTTCGAACCACTGCGCATTGTCGCTAATAATTGCGGTACGTTTGGTAGCTTCAATATTTTTGAAATTGATAAGCGATTCCCAGCTAGCCTTCATGCCAAGCGGGTCGATATAAGTTTCGGTAAAACCATTGATAAAGTCGATTTGCGAATCGAGGTCCTGCACCCAAAGTATTGCATATTCATCAAAAGTACGCAAATCGCCCGTTTTATTAAATTCAATCAACTTATTAATTACCGCACGTTGTTGTTCGTTTTCGGCCACAGCAGCAGCCTTTTCGAGCCAGTAAACCACACGTTCGAGCGCAGCACTGTACATACCACCAACTTTGTAAACCTTTTCAACTATTTTGCCATTTTCCTTCATCAGTTTACTATTTAAACCAAACGAAATGGGCGTATTATCTTTGGGGTCTTTCATTTTGGCATAAAAAGCCTCTACTTCGGCTTGCGTTACACCTTCGTAAAAGTTATTGGCCGATGTCAACACCAAATCCTCTCCGGCAGCCTGATTGGTACGTTTGGGATAAATATTGGGATCGAACATAATGGGCGAAATACGTGCAATGAAAGCATCAACAGTTTCGTTTGCCAACAAAGGCAATTGCGCAGCATCGAGCTTCTTAACTTGCGCAGCGAAAAAATCGGTGCTAAATGTAGGTAAAATTTTATCTTCGGAATAATGATGATGAATGCCATTGGCCATCCAAATGCGCTTTAAATAAAGTTCGAAAGCCAGAAACTCGTCACTTGTTTTGTCGCCGTCGAAGTTTGTGTAAATTGCTTCGAGCGTACGACGAATGCTGAGGTTGTGTTTGTTGTTTTGATCAAACAAAATATCACGACCTTCGATTGATGCTTGCGCAAGATAATAAATCATTTCGCGCTGTTGCAAGCTCAACTCATCGAAGCCAGGCACTTGGTAGCGCAAAATTTGCACATCGGCAAATTGATCTACCACATAATTAAAATCGTCGACAGCCACATCCGATACCTTTTTGGTACCACAGGCCATTAAAGTAATTGCCATAAATAATACGGTTAGTTTTTTCATAAATAAATACGAATTATTCAACATTTAAAAAATCGTTTTGTTCAAAGTCACAAAAGTATAAAAATTCAGGCATCTAACAAAAAAAATAAGACTAAATAACGCGAGCAATTCGCACAGCATATTTTTTAAAGTTACAAAAAAACATAGCAATAAATGTTTATCAACAGTAAAAAAAAATCACTTTTCACAATTATAAAATAATTAGTATCTTTGCAAACGCTTGAAAAATTGATTTTTCGCAACTAAAAGCTTGTACAACAACATAAAATATTATAGTAAAAATGGACTTTATTGAAGAACTTGAATGGCGTGGAATGATACACACCATGATGCCTGGCACCGACGAACAATTGCGTAAAGAAATGACCGCTGCATATGTTGGCATCGACCCAACGGCCGACTCGTTGCACATTGGCCACTTGGTAAGTGTAATGATGCTGCGTCATTTTCAGCGTGCAGGACACAAACCCATTGCTTTGGTGGGTGGTGCAACAGGTATGATTGGCGACCCTTCGGGCAAATCGAACGAGCGCAACTTGCTCGACGAAGCTGCTTTGCGCCACAATCAAGAATGCATTAAAGCGCAATTGGCAAAGTTTCTCGATTTCGAAAGCGATGCGCCCAATGCAGCCGAATTGGTAAACAATTACGATTGGATGAAAGATTTTAGCTTTCTGAATTTTATTCGCGACATAGGAAAGCACATTACAGTAAACTATATGATGGCGAAAGAATCGGTAAAAAAACGCTTGAGTGCCGACTCATCCGTAGGCATGTCGTTTACCGAGTTTTCGTACCAATTGTTGCAAGGTTACGACTTTTTGCACCTCAACCAGCACAAAAACTGCAAGTTGCAAATGGGTGGTTCGGACCAATGGGGCAATATAACCACCGGTACCGAGCTCATTCGTCGTAAAACAGGCGGCGAAGCATTTGCTTTGGTGTGTCCGCTCATTACAAAAGCCGATGGCGGCAAATTTGGTAAAACCGAAAGTGGCAATGTGTGGCTCGACCGTCGTTACACTTCGCCTTATAAATTTTATCAGTTTTGGCTCAATGTGAGCGATGCCGATGCCGAAAAGTACATCAAAATTTTCACGTCGCTCGATCGCGCCGAAATAGCAGCATTGGTTGAGGAACACAATGCAGCCCCACACCAACGCGCTTTGCAAAAACGCTTGGCCAAAGAAGTAACAGTAATGGTGCACTCGCAAGAAGACTATGATGCAGCCGTTGAAGCTTCGAATATTTTGTTTGGAAATGCAACATCAGAAGCATTGAAAAAACTCGACGAAGAAACGCTTTTGGCAGTATTCGATGGTGTGCCACAATTTAAAATTGAAGCCTCAGCATTACAAAATGGCGTAAAAGCCATCGACCTGCTCACCGACTTGGCGGCTGTTTTTCCATCAAAAGGCGAAATGCGTAAACTCGCACAATCGGGTGGCGTGAGCATCAACAAAGAAAAACTCGAAAATCACGAACAAATCATTGATAGTTCTTACCTATTGAATAACAAATATTTATTGACACAAAAAGGTAAAAAGAACTATTTCTTATTGATATTGGAATAAAAGAAACGACATTTTTTTGCATTTTTCGCTCATAACGGTTTGGAAAAACAAAAAAATGTCTTATCTTTGCACCGCTTTTGAGAAAGCACAATTATGATTGTCTCATGGTGTAATGGTAGCACTGCAGTTTTTGGTTCTGCCTGTCTAGGTTC
>CAZEVV010000077.1:0-10185 GCA_964515675.1 uncultured Paludibacter sp.
TCTCACTTATTCTCCGTCGACTAAAAGTTGCATTTGCAAGTTGAATTCAAGAATATTTATACTAAAACAGATGAATAATTAAAAGCTTGTGTACTTAAAAAAACTTATTTATTGGCGAAAGCGTATTTGTGCTTTGAAATGGTTAATTAATTTTATTATCTTTGCCATTGATAATAAAGAAGTGGAAGCAATCAATAAATGAAGCTTTTGTTTTGATGAAAACTTTTGATTATCAATGTATAATAATTTTAAAAATCAGATTAATAAGTAGATTTTTCGTTATTTATCAATAACACATTATGGGAAAAATTATTTCACTTGCAAATCAAAAAGGGGGTGTTGGAAAAACCACTACTGCCATAAATTTAGCTGCATCATTGGCATCGTTAAATAAAAAGGTGTTGTTAGTCGATGCCGATCCACAGGCCAACGCATCATCGGGTTTAGGTATTGATATTCGCACCCTCGAATTTACTATTTACGAATGCTTAATTGATGGTGTTCCATCGGCCAAGGCCATACACCCTACCGAAGTTGAGAATTTGTATATTTTGCCTTCGCACATCGACTTGGTGGGTGCCGAAATAGAAATGTTGAACATGGACAATCGCGAGCGTGTGATGCAAAACTTGTTGGCTCCACTCAAAAACGATTACGATTATATATTAATTGACTGTTCGCCATCGCTTGGATTAATTACAGTGAATGCGCTTACAGCTTCCAATTCGGTAATTATTCCGGTGCAATGCGAGTATTTTGCACTCGAAGGCATTAGTAAACTGCTCAATACCATTAAAATAATAAAAAGTAAACTCAATCCATCGCTCGAGATTGAGGGTTTCTTACTCACCATGTTCGATAATCGATTGCGATTAGCCAATCAGGTGTACAACGAGGTGCGTAAACATTTTCAGGGCATGGTGTTCGAGTCGGTTATTACGCGTAATGTGCGTTTGAGCGAAGCGCCAAGCCACGGAAAACCCGTACTGTTGTACGATGCCGAATCAAAAGGTTCGTCGAATTATATGGATTTGGCCAAAGAGTTAATCGAGAAAAATGCGTAGATCTAATGCATACATTATATTGAGTTGATAAAAGCTAATGTTGATAATAATATTTTAATAATATGGCAAAAAATAATTCCTTAGGCTTAGGACGAGGATTGGGTGCGTTGATTGATACTGAAACCATTAGTACGAATGGTTCAACGTCGATTAACGAAGTTGAAATTAGTTTGATAATACCTAATCCGCATCAGCCGCGAACACATTTCGACGAGGAAGCTTTGGCTGAATTGGCAACTTCGATAAAAGAATTGGGTGTTATTTCGCCCATTACTTTGCGCCAAAACGAGGATGGCACTTATTTAATTATTGCTGGTGAACGTAGATATCGTGCATCAAAATTGTTGGGTCTGAAAACCATTCCTGCATATGTAAAGTCGGCAGCCGACGAGCAGGTGATGGAAATGGCTTTGATTGAAAACATACAACGCGAGGATTTGAATGCGATTGAAATTGCACTCACATTCTATCGTTTGATGGAGGAATACAAGCTTACGCAAGAGCGTTTGAGCGAACGTGTTGGTAAAAAACGTACAACTATTGCCAACTATTTGCGCCTTTTGCGTTTGCCTGCCGATATACAAATGGGCTTAAAAGATAAAAAAATAGATATGGGGCATGCGCGTGCCATTTTAGGTGTCAACGACCCGGCCATACAGTTGTACCTTTACGAGCAAGTGCTTAAAAGCAGCATATCGGTGCGTAGGGTAGAGGAGCTGGTAAAAACATACAACGAAACGGGTAGTTTCGACGATACACCTGCTACACCTAAAGCGAGTCAGCCAAAAGCAAATCCTGTGGTTCAACTAAAAGAGTACGACGAACTTAAAACACAGTTGAGCAATATGTTTGGCACCAAAGTGCAGTTTGCTCTCTCGGCCGAAGGGAAAGGGAAAATATCTATTCCTTTTAAAAGCGATGAGGAATTGGCGCGCATCATGGAAATGCTCGACCGTATTGGGCAGTAATTGAATCATTTAAAATTGCTTTTGTAATTGAACTCGAAATTTGTTATACTACTTTTTTTAGCTATCGCAATCAGCTTTAGTGTTGATGCTCAGCAGCAGGAGATAATCGATTCTGTGCCGAGCAATTCCGAGTTTGTGGTGCTCGAAAATAATCGATTCGAAACCAAACGTATCGTGCCTGATGCTGAGCCGAATAAATGGGCCGACTTTAAGCCCGATCCAATACGAGCTTTGTGGATGGGCGCTATTATTCCGGGTTATGGGCAAATTATTAATCGTAAATACTGGAAATTGCCCATCGTTTATGCTGGTTTTTTGGGTTGTGCTTATGCAATAACATGGAATTCTTCACGTTATGAAACCTACAAGTCGGCTTATCGCGATATTACGGATGGCAATCCGAATACAAATTCGCATATCGATATTTTACCCAAAGGCCTTACGCTCGAAACTTATCCGGGAGGAATAAGCACTTATTCTTCGAATTTGCAATCGGCTTACGAGCAATCGCGCCGATACCGCGATTTAAGTGTGATTGCAACAGTGGCTTATTATGGAATAACGCTTATCGATGCTTATGTTGATGCCCATTTGTTGGATTACGATATAAGTCCCGATTTGTCGTTGAATGTGCGACCTGCATTGCTGCACAATGTTAACACAAGAAGTAATTCATATGGCATGCAGTTGAATTTAAAATTGAAATAGAAATTGATTTTGTGATGAATATAAATTTGAGAAAAGTTTTTGTAGCATTGTTATTATTGTTTTCGAGTGTGGTGGGTTTTGCTCAAACAAAGCCTAATGCAATAGGAGCACTCAAAGTGGATACAACGCTTTGTATCCCTGCCGAGTTCGAAAGTACACTCGATTATATGTTGCACACTTGGGCTGTGCAACGCGCTATAAAACCCGATTGTGTTGAGGTGCTTGTACCCGAAAACATAAGCGACTCAGTTTATATTTCGCGTTTAAAACGTTTGCCCGGCATAATGGAAATGCCTTACAATAGCAATGTTAAGGCTTTTATCGAACTCTATACGGTAAGGCGTCGCAGCCAACTATCTTACATGATGGGTTTGAGCGATTATTATTTCCCGCTTTTCGAACAAGTGCTTGCTGCCAACAAATTACCGCTCGAGTTAAAATATTTACCCATTATCGAGTCGGCACTTAACACAACTGCTGTTTCGCGTATGGGTGCTGCTGGCTTGTGGCAATTTATGGTGGCTACTGGTCGTATGTACGGTTTAGAAGTGAACACTTTGGTCGACGAGCGCCTCGACCCAATAAAGGCGACACATGCTGCGGCAAAGTTTCTGAAGGATTTGTATGCTATTTATGGCGATTGGCACCTCGTGATTGCGGCTTATAATTGTGGCCCAGGCAATGTGAATAAAGCTATACGAAGAGCTGGTGGACAGCGCGATTTTTGGGCTATTTATAATTTTTTACCTGCCGAAACGCGTGGCTATGTGCCGATTTTTATTGCAGCCAATTATTCGATGCATTATGCTGCCAAGCATAATATTTGTAAAACCGAAGTTGAAATGCCATCGATTACCGATACTATTGTTGTGCGCGAACGCATTCATCTCGAGCAAATTGCACAAGTGCTTAATTTACCTATCGAAAAAGTGCGATTGCTCAATCCTCAATATCGTCGTGATATTGTACCGGGCGACATTAAGCCTTATGCTATTAATTTACCATTAAATTATGCCAATAATTTTATTGACAAACATCAAGAAATTGTTGCTTATAAGGCCGATTCGCTCATCAATAACCGTCGTAGCCAAATCGAAATTGCACAAACTACTCCTGTTGCATCGGGGGGTGGCGGTAAAGTAATTTATCATCGTGTTACTCGTGGTCAAACACTTGGTGGGATAGCCGCAAAGTATGGTGTGTCGGTAAATAATCTTAAACGTTGGAACAATTTACGTTCCAATACAATTCAAATCAATCAGCGATTGAAAATAATTAAATAAAGCTTTTTACAGTTATGGAAAAAATTTATTATTCCATTTCGGAGGTGGCTGATATGTTCAATATCAATCAGTCGAATTTGCGTTTCTGGGAAAAGGAATTTCCTCAGCTAAAGCCCAAACGCAATGCCAAAGCTACTCGTTTTTATACCAAAGATGATATCGAAATTATAAAAAAGATAATTTATCTTACCGAAGAACAGCATCTTACGCTCGAAGGGGCGAAGAAGCGCCTAACCGAAAAGGCGCAGCAGGTGGATAAACAGCATAAAATAAGAGAAAAACTGCTTGCAATCAAAGCCGAGTTACAAGGAATTGCGGCCGAATTATGAGCTGTTCGTGAGTTTTTTGTCGAATTACCAATTTTTAAAAAAACGCCTTTATGAAACACGAAAACGAAAAGTACGTTCCAAATCCTGAACGATACAATAATAATATATATAACAGATGCAAGAATTCGGGCTTAATGTTGCCACGTATTTCTTTGGGGTTGTGGCATAATTTTGGCGACATTGATGATAAGGATGAAGCAAATAAAATGTTGCGCTTTGCTTTCGATAAAGGCATTACGCATTTCGATTTGGCCAATAACTATGGCGTGCCTGCGGGTAGTGCCGAAAAGAATTTTGGCAAAGCACTGAAACACGATTTTAAATCGTACCGCGACGAACTTATCATAAGTACAAAAGCTGGACATATGATGTGGCCAGGTCCTTATGGCGACGGAGGTTCGCGCAAATATCTCATGGCAAGTATCGACCAGAGTCTGGAACGAATGAAACTCGATTATGTGGATATTTTTTATTCGCATCGTTACGACGAAAATACACCAATAGAAGAAACAATGCAAGCCTTATCGGATATCGTTAAGCAAGGCAAGGCACTTTATGTGGGCATTTCGAAATATCCTGCTGATAAAGCAAAACAAGCCTACGAATTATTAGCTCAAATGGGTACGCCTTGTGTTTTGTATCAAGGGCGTTATAGCATTTTTACGCGCGAAGCCGAAACCGAAGTTTTTCCGGCTGCCGACGATGCTGGAGTTGGATTTATTGCTTTTTCGCCCCTTGCGCAGGGTTTACTTTCCGATAAATACCTTCAGAATATACCCGAAAATTCGCGTGCTGCACAAGCGCATGGGTTTTTGCAAGCCAATGCTGTTACCAACGAATTACGCGAGCGTATAGCAAAACTTAATAATATTGCATACAGTCGTGGACAAAGTCTGGCGCAAATGGCTTTGGCGTGGTGCTTTCACAAACCGCAAGTACACTCGGTAATTGTTGGTGCTAGTTCTGTTATGCAACTGTCCGATAACTTAAAAGCCCTCGAAAATACGAGCTTTAGCGACGAAGAGCTTTGGCGTATTGGCGAAATTTAACACCTGTTATTATGCGTGCGCTTAAAATAATTTGGACTTTGGTATTGACGATTACATTTGTTGCTTGCGACGACAAATACATATCGTCGATACCTGATATGCCTGTATATCTCACTGTCGATTTAAATGTACACAATACATTTCGCAACTCTAATTATAAAGCATTGATTTTCGAACGCAACAACGCGCTACAGGCCGGACATGCAGTTGGCTTTGGCGGAATTTTGCTTTATTCTACCTTCGAAGGTAATTATGTGGCTTGGGATTTGGCTTGTCCGTACGAAGTTGATGCAAAGGTAAAAGTGGAGATTGAACAAGAAAACGATAAAGATTTTGTTTATCATGCCAAATGTCCTGTTTGTGGGTCAAGATACGAACTTATGTATGGTTTGGGTAATCCTATCAGTGGCCCATCAAAAGAAATTCTTCGTCCCTACAAAGTGAGCAGAAGTTCTACTATGAGTGGCGAAATTCTTACTATTTATAGATAATTTTTTCGTGCCTACATCTCTTTGTTATGTGCAATTCAGTGTTTTGGTTATAATTTGTTTCGCTAGGTATATTGTTTTCATGGTTTTTTGCTTGTTTTTTGTTTTTTGTAAATTTTCAGTTCATTCAAAAACTTAACACAATATAAACTCCCCGCCGGTTAGATGTCGAGACATGCAGCGCTCGGTGGTCTGAATGCTATTTTTCAACTGAACAAAATCCTAATACCAACGTTTATAATCTGTTCGAATTTTTGCCAAATATTTTTTGCAATACTTTTTTTGATAAAACATCTTATTTCGGGATGAAATTATCATTTTACAGTTGCAATACACAATGTTTTGCTTTCTAAATAAGCATGTTTTTGGTGATTTCTAAAAAAAAATGAGTAATTTTGTGCCTTGTTTTAAGGGAGTATTAGTTTTGTATATTTAAATAACAATCAATATAATATGAGTAAAAAAGCTTTATTGATGATTCTCGATGGATGGGGAATCGGTAATAAGTCGGAAGCCGACATTATTTTCAATACGCCAACACCCAATTGGGATGCATTATTGGCAAAATATCCACATTCGCAACTCGAAGCTTCGGGCGAAAATGTTGGTTTGCCCGACGGACAAATGGGAAATTCGGAAGTTGGTCACTTAAATATTGGTGCCGGACGTGTTGTATATCAAGATTTGGTGAAAATTAACATAGCTTGTCGCGACAACAGCATCATGCAAAATCCCGAAATTGTAAATGCATATAGCTATGCACGCGACAATAATAAAAAGATCCATTTTCTTGGTTTAGTTTCGGATGGTGGTGTGCACAGCTCGCTCGATCATTTGAAAAAATTGCTTGATATTGCCAAAGAATATGGCATAAGCGATGCTTTTGTGCATTGTTTTATGGACGGACGCGATACTGACCCAAAAAGTGGTAAAGGTTTTATCGAAGAGTTGGAAGCGCACATGGCTTATTCGGCAGGTAAAATTGCATCGGTTATTGGTCGTTATTACGCTATGGACCGCGACAAACGTTGGGAGCGTGTAAAAAAATCGTACGACCTAATGGTGAAAGGTGTTGGTGCGCCTGCAACTGATATGGTGGCTGCTATGCAAGCGTCGTATGACGAGGGTGTGACCGACGAATTTGTGAATCCACTTGTGGCTGTCGACGAAAATGGTGCGCCTGTAGCAACTATCGAAGCGGGCGATGTGGTAATTTTCTTCAACTACCGTAACGACCGCGCCAAAGAACTTACAATTGTGCTTACACAACAAGATATGCCGGAGTTCGAAATGGCAACCATTCCGTTGGAATATTATTGTATGACGCCTTACGACTCAACATTTAAAGGTTTGCACGTATTGTTCGACAAAGATAATGTGCAAAATACAATGGGCGAGTACGTGTCGTCGTTAGGATTGAAACAATTGCGTGTAGCCGAAACCGAAAAATTTGCGCACGTAACTTTCTTCTTCTCGGGTGGCCGCGAAAGCGAATTCGAAGGCGAGGAGCGTATGTTGGTGCCATCGCCCAAAGTGGCAACTTACGATTTGCAGCCCGAAATGAGTGCCCCTGAAATTGCTGATAAATTGGTGCTTGAAATTAACAAGCAAAAATTCGATTTTATTGTGCTTAACTTTGCTAATGGCGATATGGTGGGTCACACTGGTGTGCGCGAAGCTATTGTGAAAGCCATTGAAACGGTTGATACATGCATGGCCCAAGTGGTGGATGCTGCTGTGGCAAACGATTACGAGGTGATTATTATTGCCGACCATGGAAATGCGGATAATGCGCAAAATGCCGATGGTTCGCCAAATACTGCGCACTCGCTCAATCCGGTACCTTTTGTGTACGTAACACAACGCGAAAATGCTACTGTAGAAAACGGTATATTGGCCGATGTGTCGCCTTCGGTATGCAAAATTTTGGGAATTGATATTCCTGAACAAATGACTGGTAAAAGCTTGATTAATTTCTAATAATTAGAAGTTTGTAAATAAAAATAAAAGGTCGTTCGAAGTAAATTTCTCGAACGACCTTTTATTTTTTTTATGAATACGAAGCTTACAAAAGTGCTTCGATTTTTGCTACAAATGCACTTTTTTGTGCTGCACCAATTTGTTTGTCAACAATTTGTCCATCTTTGAAAAATAAAATGGTTGGAATGTTGCGTATGCCGTATTCTTGAGGAGTTTCGGTGTTTTCATCAACATCTAATTTGCCGATAATTACTTTTCCTTCGTACTCATTTGCCAATTCTTCGATAATTGGACCTACCATGCGGCAAGGGCCACACCACTCTGCCCAAAAATCTACTACTACTGGTTTGCCGCTGTTGATTGCTTCTTTGATGTTGCCATCTGTAAATTGTAAAGCCATAATCTTTAGTTATTTATGTTTTGTATGTTATTAATTTCATCTTGTTTTGTTTGCTTTTGTATTTTAAATGTGCTTGCATTTTCAATACTATCATTAAACATTTTTACGGAGAAAATGTTTTCTTGTACTAAAAGAATTATATTTTCTATGTATATTTGTTGTCTGAAAAAAAAAGCAAGTGCAAAAGTAATGTTTTCGTTTGAGAGATGTGCGGCATTTCTATAAAATGTTTCATGTTTTTTTTATATGCAAAATTTCGACGTGTTTTTTTTGAACTTAGAAAGCGCTTTGTGGCTACTTAAGCATTTAAAATTCTTATAAATAGAAAAAATAATTTTTGATAAGCGCCGAATGTATTACTTTTGTAGCAAATTTCAAATTCCGACAGTAAATTGTTTTTTTTCGATGTCGCTTTGAAATCTTTTTTTTAATTGAACGCTTTGTGTTTTTTTTAATAAAATACAATAAGCTGTTTATTTTCAATAATATCTTATAATGATAGATCAATCAGTATTTCATAATAAAAAAGTAGTTTTTCATACTTTAGGTTGTAAATTGAATTTTGCCGAAACGTCGGCAATAGGAAAACATATGTCGGATGTTGGTTTTGTGAAGGCTCGTGCTGGCGAGTCGGCCGATGTTTGTGTTATTAACACCTGCTCGGTAACCGATACTGCCGATCGCAAGTGCCGTCAGGCAATAGGAAAAATGCATCGCAAACATCCCAATGCCATTATGGTGGTTACGGGTTGTTATGCACAACTCAAACCCGACGAAATCGCGAAAATCGATGGCGTAGATTTGGTGTTGGGTGCCAACGAGAAATTTGATATTTTAGAATATCTCGAAAAACTCGACCGAAGCAAGCAAGGCGAAGTGCACCACTCTGCTACAAAGGCTTTAAAACAATTCCGCCCTTCGTGCTCGAAAGACGATCGCACACGTTATTTTTTGAAAGTGCAGGATGGTTGCGATTATTTTTGTACTTATTGCACTATACCTATGGCAAGGGGGCGCAGTAGAAATGCTACTATTGCCGAAACGGTTGAAATGGCAAAAGATGCTGTAAATCAGGGTGCAAAAGAAATTGTGCTTACGGGTGTAAATATTGGTGATTTTGGAAAGTCGACAGGCGAGCGCTTTTTCGATCTGGTAAAGGCTTTGGATGCTATTGAGGCGGATGTGCGTTTTCGTATTTCGTCGATTGAACCCAATTTGCTAACCGACGAAATTATCGAATTTGTTGCACAAAGTGAACGCTTTATGCCTCATTTTCATATTCCGTTGCAATCGGGGACCAACGAGGTGCTCAAAATTATGAAGCGGAAGTACGACCGTGAGCTTTTTGCACACAAAGTAGAAACCATTAAGCGCATTATGCCCGATGCTTTTATTGGCGTTGATGTAATAGTGGGTGTGAGGGGCGAAACCGATGAGTTGTTCGAAGCATCATGCCATTTTATTGATAGTTTGAATGTGTCGCAATTGCATGTGTTTACATACTCGGAACGTGCGGGAACCAAAATGCTCGATGTTGAGCAAGTAACTCCGCCAGCAATTCGTAAAAAACGCAGCGATATTTTGCATTTATTGTCCGACAAAAAACTTCAGACATTTTACGAATCGCAACGAGGTAGTACTTTGCCTGTATTGTGGGAAAGCCGATTGCATGGCGACATGATGTTTGGGTTTACGAATAATTATGTTCGACTCACAAAGCCAAAAGCATCTGAATTGATCAATTCAGTTGAATTAGTGAAGCTGGGCAATTGGGACGAAGAAAGAGGAGCACTTGTGGCTGAATAGCCCTCTAACAACTTAAAGGCAGGCACGAACCAAAGGTGAGCGACCAACTGGAGATAAACACGAAACACAAAATATATTTATGTTAGCAAAACGCATTATTCCATGCCTGG
>CAZEVV010000077.1:10285-12301 GCA_964515675.1 uncultured Paludibacter sp.
AAACACGAAACACAAAATATATTTATGTTAGCAAAACGCATTATTCCATGCCTGGATATAAAAGATGGCAAAACGGTAAAAGGAATTAATTTCGAAAACATTGTTGATGTTGGCGACCCCGTGGAGTTGGGTGCTTTGTATGCCCAAATGGGTGCCGATGAGCTTGTTTTTCTGGACATTACGGCTACCAATGA
The DNA here is from genome assembly GCA_964515675.1 of uncultured Paludibacter sp. Classification (GTDB taxonomy): domain Bacteria; phylum Bacteroidota; class Bacteroidia; order Bacteroidales; family Paludibacteraceae; genus Paludibacter. Next base: position 10,480 of record CAZEVV010000077.1, read on the forward strand.
GAAACGTAAAACGCTTTCGGAGCTCGTGACGCGCATTGCAAAACATATCAATATTCCTTTTACTGTTGGTGGAGGTATTTCGAGTGTCGAAGATGTGTCGGTGCTCTTGGCTTGTGGTGCCGATAAAATCTCGGTAAATACTTCGGCGGTTCGTCGTCCGGAGTTGATAAAGGAATTGGCTTCACAGTTTGGAAGTCAGTGTGTGGTGTTGGCCATCGATACCAAATGTGTTGATGGTGAGTGGTATGTGTATCTCAATGGTGGACGTGTGCCTACCGAAATAAAAACTTTGGATTGGGCCAAACAAGCAGTGGCCTTGGGAGCGGGCGAAATATTGCTAACCTCGATGAATAATGATGGAACCAAAGATGGCTTTGCGCTCGATATTACAAAAACAATTTCGGAAGCGGTAAACGTGCCAGTAATTGCAAGTGGTGGTGCTGGTACAATGGAACATTTTGTTGATGTTTTCGAAAACGGTAAAGCCGATGCAGCATTGGCGGCCAGTATTTTTCATTACAAAGAAATTGGGATACCCGAGTTGAAAGATTTTTTGCGCAATAATAATATTGTAATTCGATAGTTTTAGTTGCAAACTTTTAAATTTGATATTGATGAGAAATTTTTTGCTAATTATGTTTGTCGTTTTAACAGCTGTTTCGTGTACGAATATTGCTGTTTCGAATTTGCTTAACGTTACGCGTACCACCGAAAATGCTTTGCCCGATGGCCCTCGCTCGTCGGCCGTGAGCTTTGTTATTGGCGACACGGCTTATGTAACATTGGGCAGGAAGGTGTCTGATGTTTTTGCACACGAGGTTTTTGCTAATGATAGTGCCCACGGAACTGAATGTTATGTGTTTTTCGAAAACGAAAATCGCTGGGAATTACGTACACACTTTCCGGGGGTGGGGCGTGTTAATGCTTTGGCCAATGTTATCAACGATAAGGCTTATGTTGGGTTGGGTTACTATCCTGGACGAGGGGTTTATGTGGAATCCGACAAAACCTATTTGCGCGACTTTTGGATGTACGACCCAAATGCCAATGCATGGACGCGCAAAGCCGATTTCCCTTCGGCATATAGTAATAAATGTATCCATTTTGTATACGATGATATGTTGTATGTTGGCTTTGGGTTCAATGGTTATGGCTTTAATAACGAAATGTGGGTGTATAGCCCCGACGAGGATAAATGGACGAAATTAAAAAATGCACCATTCAACGGTAGGGCTGGGGCAGTGGCAAGTGCCGACGATTATAAAATGTTTGTAGGCACTGGTTATAGTACATTTAATAATAACGATTGGTGGGAATATGAGCCCGAGGATGACATGTGGATGAAGCGGAAAAATATGCCATGCAATGGTCGGGTAAATGCCGTTGGGTTTACTTTGGGCGATAATTATTTTGTTGCTACAGGTCGCTACTTTGCAGGAACGCTTACAGGTGGTAAAACCAAAAACGATATTTTAATGTACGATGCTGCCAATAATAAATGGACAGCTATCAATGCGCTTCGCAATGGAGCGCGCGAGAATGCAATCGCTTTTCGCCTTGGCGACAATGTGTATGTTGGGTTGGGCGAAAATGATACTGACTTGCTGAATGATTTTTATTTGATACAAATTAACGAATATATCGAACAATGAGAAGACTAAACATCGTTTACTGCATCTTTTTTTCTATGTTATTCTCCCCGCTTTTTTCGCAGGAGAAAGAAAATGCCATCTCGTATGTGGCCGAAATTTCGGGTGTGGGTGCCATCTCGAATGCTGCGCCTTTTTGGTTGCAACATCGCAATTATGGAATTGCTTCGAGC
>CAZEVV010000078.1:0-12066 GCA_964515675.1 uncultured Paludibacter sp.
GCTTCAATTCGCAAGCAATAAAATACGTAAATGCCATACAAAAAGAAGAAATGTTTGATAATGTTGAAATTATTAACTCGAAGCGCGAATATTCTAAAAAAAACAAACTTATACAAATTTCGCTGGTAGGTACACCGCTCAATGCCAACCAAATAGATAGATTGGAGAAGCGCCTTGTTGAATTTGGACTCGAAAACACACAATTGAAAGTGCGACAAACATCGGGGGTGCTCGACCTTGGCACACAAGCCGGTGTGATAAGCAACTTATTGGAAACGCGTGACAGACAATTGGCACAACGCGATTCAACAATAGCGAAATTAGAACAACGAATTACGCAAAAGCTCGTTGATAATAGTCAGCTTTCGCAACTATCGAAAGAACTTGCGATACAATACCCTAAAATAAAGACATTTACACTTTCGAATTCAGTACTTTATCAGCCTTCGACAAATAAAACCGACACAACTACAATATTTTATGTAGAATGGATCGAAAAAGAAGATGCCCAACGCTTACAACAGCTCGAAGAATGGATTAAAGTGAAAACAAACAGCCAAAAAGTAAAAATTGTTGAAATGAGATAAATTTCATCTGAACAATTTCAATATTATTTTGGTTAAGATTGAAACATAGGTTTTAAACTATTTAAAATCTATGTTTTACAATCAACACTTAGTGTTTTATGTAAAAAAATTACTTATATCTCAATATTATATTTTGCAAGAAAAAACATATTAAACAATTAATGAAAATTACAGTATGCACATAAACTTTTCATTGCCATTCGAGAATCCGGTTCTTGTATTTTCAATCATTTTGTTTATAATTCTTTTTGCTCCTTTATTGTTTGGAAAAATTAAGCTTCCAGCAGTCATTGGACTTATTGTAGCAGGCATTATTGTAGGCCCAAATGGCTTTAATATTCTTATGCGCAATTCGAGTGTCGAACTTTTTGGCACAGTAGGTTTGCTTTACATCATGTTTTTGGCTGGGCTCGAAATCGACCTCAACGAGTTTTATCGCAACAAATACAAAAGTTTGGGCTTTGGTTTCCTTACTTTCTCCATTCCAATGATATTGGGCACTACAATATTCTTTTATATTTTCGATTACACGATGGTTTCGTCGTTACTTATTGCCAGTATGTTTGCTTCGCACACGCTTGTAACCTACCCTATGGTGAGTAAGCTGGGCATATCGAAAAACTTAGCCGTAAATGTGGCCGTGGGTGGCACCATGATAACCGATACTGCCGCGCTTTTGGTTTTGGCAGTGATTGCAGGCAGCACTACAGGCAATCTCGACACAACATTTTGGGTGCGACTCACCATTTCGGTATTGCTATTTGCAGCCATCGTTATTATATTTTTCCCTATCATTAGTCGTTGGTTTTTTCGTCGCACTACCGACCACATAATGCAATACATTTTTGTAATGGCATTGGTGTTTTTGGCTTCCTTTTTAGCACTTTTGGCAGGCATCGAAGCCATTATTGGAGCTTTCCTCGCAGGTTTGGTGCTTAACCGCCTCATACCACAAACAAGCCCACTTATGAATAGAATAGAATTTGTGGGAAATGCTTTGTTTATACCATTTTTCCTTATTGGTGTAGGTATGTTGATTGATTATCGCGTACTTTTTTCGAGTTATAATGCGCTAATTATTGCAGCCGTAATGACTGTTGTGGCTACCGTTGCAAAATATCTGGCTGCCATCGCCACACAAAAGGCTTTTAAGTTTAGTAAAGATCAAGGTTTAATAATTTTTGGTTTGAGCAATTCGCAAGCCGCTGCTACTTTGGCCGCTGTACTTATTGGTTACAATATTATACTGGGCACCGATGCAATGGGAAATCCCATACGTTTGCTCAACGAAGACATATTGAACGGAACAGTAGTTATGATTCTTATTACCTGCACCATAGCATCGCTAGTAACACAAAAAGCAGCAGTAAATATAGCGAAAACCGACCTAGTAGCACCCGATGTAAGCAGCAATCACAATAGCGAAAAAATGCTTATTGGCCTTGCCAAAGAAGACTCAGTAGAGCCATTATTACAATTTGCTTTTGCAAGTATCGATAAGAAAAAAGACATCGACGTATATGGTTTAAATGTGATAGTGAACGAAAACGACAATGCCGAAATTAAAAATAAATCGCAAAGAGTAATTACACGCGCCGAGAAATATGCTGCTTCGGTGGATATAAATTTGCACACCTTGGTGCGCTACGATTTGAACATTGTTTCGGGCATGATAAATACCATTAAAGAAAAAAACATCAATCACTTTTTTATTGGATTACATGCCAAAACGAGCCTCATTGATACTTTTTTTGGTAAGCTCACGCGCGATTTGCTCGAAAAAAACGATAGTGCCATTTATGTATATAAACCAACACAGCCGCTTAGCACACTCAAAAAAACGGTGCTTATCATTCCCGAAAATGCCGAATTGGAACCTGGATTTACTCAATGGTTTAACCGTGTTAAAAATATTGCCAATAATATTGGTGGACGTTTCGAGATTTTTGCCCCCACAAACACTATCAATTTTATCAAAAAATTAAAAACAGGATCGGGATTTGTTTATAATGAGTTCGAAAGCTTTGAGGATTTTTTAATTATTTCGCGCTATATCGACAAAGATACCTTGTTTATTATCAATCTTTCGCGCAAAAATTGCGTATCTTACCATCCAGTAATGGACAAAGTGGGCGAATATCTTTACAAACACTTTAAAGATGTGAGTTTTGTGTTGGCATATTCAAATTTCGATTCGATGTGTAATCTCGAAAATAATCCATATGCCAATCCGTCGATGAAAAACAATTTTATTTCGAAGTTGTAAAAACACAAAAAACAGAAATGTCACCTGCGTGCATTTCTGTTTTTTGTATTTTTCTTGGCTGCTCCTCCCCTATTGTCTTTCGATTTTGGGTTCGGATTGTCGCCTCTATTTACTTTTGCTGCGGGCTTGGGCTTGCGTGCTTTAAACTCGCTTTTGTTTGAAGTTGTCGGTTTGAACTGCTGTTGTTTTACACCCACTTTTGGTTGTTGCAATGGCTCGGCGCTCGATTTGGCAATTTGATTGTTCATTACACGCAACTCATCATCATTAAGCATTCGCCACTCGCCAATTCCAATACCTTTTAAGTTGATATCCATAATGCGAATGCGCTCCAACTTTTGCACTTCGTACTTAAAATATTCGCACATCCGGCGTATTTGCCTATTCATACCTTGCACCAATACAATGCTAAACACAAATGTCGACACTTGGCTTACTTTGCATTTTTTTGTCATGCTACCCAAAATGGGCACGCCATTGGCCATGCCTTGGATAAATTCGGGTGTAATGGGTTTATCAACCTGCACCACATATTATTTTTCGTGGTTGTTGCCAGCACGCAAAATTTTATTTACTATATCGCCATTATTGGTTAAAAAAATTAAGCCCTGCGAGTCCTTATCGAGTCGGCCTACTGGGAAAATGCGCTCGTGAAAGCCAATATAATCGACTATGCTATTTTTCACGCCTTTTTCGGTTGTGCTTACCACACCAACAGGTTTATTAAAAGCCATAATAAATAACTCGTCGTTGTTTTTAGGCTCTATCAAAGCACCATTGAGCAACACTTTGTCGTGCTTATCAACCATAACGCCAATGTTGGCACGGCGGCCATTTACAAAAACATGCCCCTGCTCAATATAACGGTCGGCCTCGCGACGCGAACAAGCACCACTTTCACTAATGAATTTATTTAATCTAATTTTTTCGGACATCAAAATGAATAATTTAGCATAATAAGAATAATATGCTTTGGATTTACGATTTACAATTTACGATTTAAATGTATTGTGAGATAACACGAAACCACCCTAATACTTTGGGCAGCAGGCACAAAACACATCTCCGCAATCCTCATCGAATTGAAAACGACTTCAAAGTTAATGCTTTTTATTGAGCTTAACATTGAAGTCGTTCAAAGATTTACGAAAATTAATTATTTTCGAAGGTCAACCCTTCGTTATTGGCATCGATAATTATTCGTGTATTGGCATTCAATTGCCCCGAAAGAATTTTTTTCGAAAGGTCGTTCAACAGCAATTTTTGCACTGCACGTTTTACGGGTCTTGCTCCGAATTGTGGGTCGAAACCTTCTTTGGCTATGTAAGCAATGGCCTTCTCGGTGAGTTGCAACTGCATTGCATTTTTGGCTAACATACGCAACAATTGCTCAATTTGAATACGCACAATGTCGGATATTTGTTGTTCGCTCAATGGCTTAAACATAATCAACTCATCGATACGATTCAAAAACTCAGGGCGTATGGTTTGCTTCAACAACTCAAAAACTTTTTGTTTCGTACGCTCGGCCACTACTTCGTAATTTTCGGCACTAATGTTTTCGAAACTATCTCTAATAATGTGCGACCCAATATTGGAAGTCATAATAATGATGGTGTTTTTAAAATTTACTGTACGACCTTTGTTGTCGGTAAGTCGGCCATCGTCCAACACTTGCAAAAGCACATTAAAAACATCGGGGTGTGCCTTTTCAATCTCGTCGAAAAGCACTACCGAGTAGGGTTTACGGCGTATAGCTTCGCTCAATTGTCCACCCTCGTCGTAACCCACATAGCCTGGAGGCGAACCAATAAGGCGTGTTACCGAAAATTTTTCTTGATATTCGCTCATATCAATCCGTGTCATCATATTTTCGTCGTCGAAAAGATATTCGGCCAAAGCTTTGGCAAGCTCGGTTTTTCCAACACCTGTTGTTCCCAGAAAAATAAACGAACCAATGGGACGTTTCGGGTCCTGCAAACCAGCCCTACTACGACGCACTGCATCGGCAACAGCGCTTATGGCTTCTTCCTGCCCCACAACTCTTTTGTGAAGTTCATCCTCCAGGTGTAGCAACTTATCTCTTTCGCTTTCCAACATTTTATTAACCGGAATACCCGTCCAACGACTCACTACGTCGGCAATATCCTCGGCATCGACCTCTTCTTTAATCATTGAGTTGGCACCTTGCAATTGTTCGAGCTCAAGCTTAAACTGCTCAATATCAGACTCAATATTTTTAATTTTGCCGTAACGGATTTCGGCCACTAGGCCATAATTACCCTCACGTTCGGCTTTGTCGGCCTCGAATTTGAGGTTTTCAATGGCAATTTTGCCATTCTGTATTTTATCGATAATTGTTTTCTCGCTTTCCCATTTAGCACGCAATGCACGACTTTTTTCCTTCATATTCGCAATTTCCTCGGCCATTTGTTGCAATTTTGCAGTATCGTTTTCACGCTTAATAGCTTCGCGTTCAATCTCCAACTGTTTGATATTACGCTCAATAGCATCCAGCTCTTCGGGTAGCGAATCGGCTTCCATGCGCAATTTGGCAGCTGCTTCGTCCATTAAGTCGATGGCCTTATCGGGCAAAAACCTATCGCTAATGTAACGATGCGAAAGTTCAACAGCTGCAATAATGGCATCGTCTTTAATACGTACCTTGTGGTGATTTTCGTAACGCTCTTTCAAACCACGCAAAATCGAAATGGCACTCAGCGTATCGGGTTCGTCGACCATTACTGTTTGAAATCGACGTTCGAGTGCTTTATCTTTTTCGAAATACTTTTGGTATTCGTCCAAAGTTGTTGCTCCTATCGACCGTAACTCACCTCGCGCCAATGCAGGTTTCAGAATATTGGCCGCATCCATAGCGCCATCGCTTTTTCCGGCACCCACAAGTGTATGTATCTCATCGATAAAAAGTATAATTTCGCCTTCCGCTTTAATGGTTTCGTTCACCACCGATTTTAAGCGTTCTTCGAATTCGCCTTTGTATTTTGCACCAGCAATGAGCGCACCCATATCGAGCGAAAAAAGCAATTTCGACTTCAAATTATCGGGCACATCGCCACGCACAATTCGGTGAGCAATACCTTCGGCAATAGCGGTTTTACCTGTGCCAGGCTCGCCAATAAGAATAGGATTGTTTTTGGTGCGTCGACTCAAAATTTGCAACACACGACGAATTTCTTCGTCGCGACCAATTACGGGGTCGAGTTTTCCGCTACGTGCCAATTCGTTAAGATTGATCGCATATTTACTTAAAGCATTGTAATTATCGTCGGCAGTGGCCGAGTCGACCTTTGCACCCTTGCGCAATTCGGCAATCGCAGCTTTTAAGTTTTGCTCCGTCACACCCGCATCGCGCAAAGCATTGGCAATGGTCGATTTTTCGAGCAAAAGCGCCAAAAGCAAATGTTCGGCAGCTACATATTGATCGCCAACTTTCTCGGCTTCGCGCAATGCACGTTCGAGCACAGCATTAGTTTCGCGGCTCAAATAAGCCTCGCCACCACTCACCTTGGGCAGCGATTTGGCAATATTTTCGGCAGTGCGTCGGAGCACCGATGCATTTGCAGTAGTTTTCGATAAAATAAATTGTAACACATCATCGGCTTTATCGAACATAGCCAAAAGTAAATGTGCAGGCTCAACAACTTGTTGGCCATTGTTTTGAGCAAGTTCAACTGCTTGTTGTACAATTTCTTGCGACTTAATTGTGAATTTGTTAAAGTTCATAATTGTATAATTTAGTTTTTTTTCTATCCATCAGCAATTATTTTGCCGTAACACAAAAACTGCAATAAAGTCACACGAAGCATGTATATAATTAAATATCAGGACAATATGTCATGCAAAACAACATATCAACTACACACTTTCGGAAATAATGACAGCATATAAATGCAAAAAGGAATTTCTTTCAGACATTGAAAGAAATTCCTTTTTTAAAATTGAAAAGATTGCAACTAATAAGCCCCCCACCCCCTCCCTCCTACGTCATGTTTACCTCAAGAATTATGAGGGAGGAGGTAAACGCCTAAAGGGGGAGTTCTGGAGCAAATTTGAACATTTTGCGCTTAATTTGGCTATATTTTTATAAAAACTGTACTTCGTTTACGCTATAATTTTCGAAAAAGACATCATTAGAACTGCTTTTTTGAGGTGCTGTGTAGTTACGAAAAGTTACAATCTTAAAAATTCATCATCACACCCACCGAAACAGGTTTTACACGCGGGCCTTTGTCGGCCTGAAACATTTCGATAGCAGCATATTTTCCGTAAAAACTCCATGTGCCATAACCTATCATTGCTACATAATCGAGCGTTATGGGCGCAACATTCAAATCTTTTTCTTTTTGATAAAGCGTTGTGCTACCATCCACATATTTGGCTTTGAACGACGAGAATGTGTTTATGCCAGCAACCATACCGCCCGAAACAAATAACTTATTTTTTTTGCCAAACGAAGGTTGAATTTCGAGCAAAAGCGGCACAGTGAGCTGAAATGTACGCAAGCGCGAGTACTCGTAAGCGACGCCAACAGGGGCATGGGCAATGGTTGTGATATGATTTTGAATCGCAAATTGCTTATTAAAATCGAGGAAATAATTGCGCCAATTGAAACCCAAACCTGTAGTGAGACCCACATTGTTTTTAATGATGGGAATGATTTTTTCGATGGGGTTAAAGAAAAACTCATTCGACTTTTCGGATTTAAGCCAAACGCCATCCACATTGTTGAATGACCAATTGTCGGCCACATTGGCAAAACCCCAACCCAAGCCAGCAAAATGAGGTTCCATTTTATAGTCTTTTTTGGGCTTAATTTTGTTCATAAATGGCAATTGCAAGCCAAACTCCTCAACAACAGTCCATTTCTCGAATGACTTATTGTCGGTAAAAATACCTTCGTACACAGTTTTGTACGGATTGTTTTGTGCATCGAACACTTTCACCTTCACTTGCCCAACACTATCTTCGATGTGAATCGATTTGTTGTTAAATTTCACTATCGTATCGTTTAATTGAATATCGTTGGCTTTTGCACTAAAAATAGCCAAAAGTGTACCTAAAATAAATGGGATAATTCGTTTCATTGTAGTATGCATTTTTTTTGAGTAAATTAATTTTTTTCTGAATAATTTCGCAACATACATCAAGCAAATTGCTCAATGTAAACAAATTGCGAGTAATAAATAATTATTATTTCTTTTTCAAGATTAATTTCAACACATCTTCCGAATCAATTTTCGACTCGATATATATCAAAGTAATCTGATTGTTGGGCTGTGTAGTTTCGTTGAAAAGCACAAGCCGATGCATGTTGTTTTGCTGTGGCAATTGCAAATAAATAGCCGTTGGTTTTCCGTTGGTCACCACTTGTTTCACTTTGCGTGCGCCCACTTCATCTTTTGCCAAGCATTTACGAATAAAATCGGCAGCTTCGGCATTGTTGCTAATGGTTAAGCTTCGAAAAAGATGGAAATCGTAACCTTTAAGCACCTCACCTTTAAGCTCAACGAAAACCGAACCCTTCAGTTTGCCGTACTTATCGAAAGCATGCCTTATCTCCAAATCGCTTTGCGCACTTGCTGCAATTGCCAAAAACAATAGCATAATAGCTGATAATACATATTTTTTCATGGACAATATTCTTTAAATTCTTTATTTATAACCCAAAAATCACATTTTCAATAAATACATTTAATCGTTGGCAAAAACAGCAAACACTTCGAGTTGTTGCTCAACAATGTCATTGGCCGATAAGTTTTGAAAAGCATCGGCCACTATTTCGTCGCCACCACTGAGCGTTTGCAACGAATTGGCTGCCAAAACCTTTAACTCGGCATTGTTTGTAATGCGCACACCATCAACAATAGCAAAACTTTCGGTTTGGGTAGTTTGCAATATCCGAAACGTGAACAATGCCACCAACAAAACTGCCGCCGCAGCTGCACTCACCCGATAAATAGAAAAGTTGCTCGAATTTTTTGTTCGCACATTTTTTTGTTTTGCAAAATATCCAAACATAGCTTGCTCGGCAGCATATTTTGTGGGCAAATTGCTTTGCGAAAGAAAAACCTGCAGTTTTTTCTCCTCTTCGGCATTGCTTAGTCCATCGTAATACCTTTCGATTATGCGATCGGCCTCAGTTCGACTTATATATTTATTTTTAAATGTAATTTTCATATCAATACTTTTATTATTGCTTGCGCTGTTTCGCTAAAAAGCTTTATCCGCTGTTATTCGTAAAAACTCGTCGCGCACTTTTTTGCGTGCCCTCGACAGATTCATGCGTACTGCATCGATTTTCGATCCTGTAATTTCGGCAATTTCATCCATGTCGTAATCTTCTATATCCTTCATTCGCAAAATTATACGTTGCAACTCGGGCAAATTATTTACTATCGCTTTTATCAACTCGTCGGTACTTTTACGTTCGAGCAATAAATATGGATTTTCAGTTGTCGACTCGTTATGTGTCAGTATATCAATCGACTCGTTGTGCTTGCGCAATTTAATTTTATCTAAACAATGATTTTTTAGCACTGTTGTTGCAAAAGCGGCTACATTGTTGTAGTTGCCCAACGAGTCGACACTGTACCAAAGCTTTAGCAGAATTTCCTGTACGGCATCTTCTGCATCCTGCTCATCGCCAAGCATTCGCATAGCTACATTATATAGCAGTGAGCGTATGGGCAATATTTGTTCTTTGTATAATTGCTGACTCATTTACTTAAACGACGACTAAAAAAATAAAACATAACATCGATAATGAAAAAAAATTGCTCGAAAGTATATTATTTGTAACGAAAGTAAAAATTAAATTCATTGAATGCCAAAAAATAAACTTTCAATGCCCAATAGAAAAGTAAAATTAATTATATTTGCATTACGATGATGGCAAATGGAGCAATTCATCAAAATAAACATTCAAATAACAACACATAAAATTAAATTATGAAATTAATGTTCAATATTTCATGCATTTTTGCCTGCATTTTCATTCTTAGTTTTTCGGCACAAGCACAAATTAACCTCAACGACTCAACCGTGAAAGCCATTGCCTACTGGGAAAAAGGCGAAAAACAAAGCTATGCTGTTGTAAGCGAAAGTTACAAAATTATAAACGAAGACACTACCAATCATCAGATTATTCGCTATAAAGTTGACATCAATATAATCGACTCCACGGCAAACGCTTACATTATGGACTACCATTACCACAGCTACCAAGTGCAAGGCGACGAAATATTGGAAAAAATTATGAAAAAAATGTCGACCGACCTAACAGTGCGTGTTAAAACCGACGAGTTAGGAACATTTCAAGAAGTTGAAAATTGGAAAGAAGTGCAAGCAAGAGTAATGGAATCACTCGATGTTGTGAAAAATGAATTAAAAGAAATACCGAATTTTGAGCTTATCATCGAAAATTTTAAGAAAATATACAATACCAAAGAAGCCATTGAAACATCGGCTATCAACGAAATACAATTGTTTCTAGCCTTTTTTGGTATCGAATATAAATTTGACCAAGAAATAAATTCGAGTATAAAAATGCCCAATGGCTTAGGCGGCGACCCATTTGATACAGATGTGGTAATATGGCTCGACGAGGTTGACGCCGAAGAAAACGACTACCTCATACGCATGAACAGGGTAACCAACTCGACACAACTCACCAAAGCTACCTACGAATATGTAAATACGATGGCCGAAACATTGGGAGGACAAAAAATAAAATTCGAAGATTTTCCGTTGGTAATGAATAATGTATGGACAGCATCGCGCATACATGGTTCGGGTTGGGTGCTACAAGCCATCGAAACGAAAGAAACCGTGAGTCATGGCGTTACGCAAATAAACGAACTGAGCATTACACTAGAGTAATAAAAAAACGTTTTTTGTATATGAGACAAGTAAATTAAAAGCACACACTTACTCGAATATACTTTTTACAAGGCCAAATCACACACAATAAATGACATTAAATCAAGATATTAAGAAACTTTTAAATAGACATGGCACATGGAAAATAATGGCGAAATAATACTTTATCAAACCACTGATGGTGCAACCAAAATTGATGTAAGATTAGAAGATGAAACAGTATGGTTGAATCAAAAACAATTAGAAACATTGTTTCAGACCGACCGAACATCGATTGTAAAGCATATTAAAAACATATACGAATCGGGTGAACTGCTCGAAGAGTCAACTTGTGCAAAAATTGCACAAGTTCAACAGGAAGGAAATCGGAAAGTTACACGTTACATAAGTTATTATAATCTCGACTTAATTATATCAGTGGGCTACCGTGTACAAAGTCATGTAGCTACACATTTTCGAATTTGGGCAACACAACGACTTAGGGAATATATTGTAAAAGGCTTTACGATGGACGATGAGCGCATGAAAGCAGCAGGTCAAATGCGTTATTTTGATGAACTTTCGGAGCGAATAAGAGACATTCGTAGCTCAGAAAAAATTTTTTACCAAAAAGTGAAAGATATATTCTGTTTGAGTATCGATTACGATGCTAAAGCACAACAAGCCAAAACTTTTTTTGCAACCATTCAAAACAAATTGCATTGGGCAATACATCAACACACTGCTGCCGAGCTCATTGCAAAAAGAGCTATTGCAAGCAATACCAATATGGGTTTAACTTCGTGGGCAGGTGAAAAAATTAGAAAAACAGATGTAGGGATAGCCAAAAATTATTTGAATAAAGATGAGTTAAGTCAGTTGAACTTATTGGTGGAGCAATTTTTGGCATTTGCCGAGAACCAAGCTCGTCAGAAAAAAGTAATGTATATGAGCGATTGGATTAAAAAGCTCAATGATATACTGACCATTAACGAAAACGAGATATTAGAACATACTGGCAAAATATCGCACGAGTTGGCCATTCAAATAGCCGAAAACGAATATGAAAAATACAATGCTGACCGAATAAAGGCAGCTGATTTAAAAGCATTTGAAGAATTAAACAAAGAACTTGATCAATTGAAGGGAAGAAATATTGAATAAAAAAGTCGACCAATCATTAGATCAACAGGATATTTTAAAAAAAAACTCAATAAAAAAAGTCAACCTAAAAAAAACATGTAGCGTGTGGGGCAAAACTACGCAAAATTCACACATACAAAAACGCTATCATTCTAATTTACAGAACAATAGCTTTTATAATTGTTGTCTTAC
>CAZEVV010000079.1:0-4807 GCA_964515675.1 uncultured Paludibacter sp.
ATATGTCAATTCACTTAGGAATTTTTCTTCTTTCTTCTTTCATTTTTCATTTTTCATTTTTCATTTTTCATTTTTCATTTTTCATTTTTATAAAAAATACTCATGTCAAAAAAACTTCGTCCCATAATGTTTGTAGGTACCGGCAGCGATGTTGGTAAAAGCGTTATTACAGCGGCTTTTTGTAGGATATTTTTGCAAGATGGTTATGCACCAGCACCTTTTAAGGCGCAAAACATGGCGCTCAACTCATTTGCAACGCCCGACGGCCTCGAAATTGGTAGAGCGCAAGCTGTGCAGGCCGAAGCAGCCGGCATTGCCTGCCACACCGACATGAACCCACTTTTGCTAAAACCCTCGGGCGACACCGTTTGCCAAGTAGTGCTGCACGGCAAAGCCATTGGTAACAAACACGCCATCGATTATTTTACGAGCAATAACAAACAAAAGCTACGCGCCGAAGTTTGTGGCGCTTTTGATAGATTGCAACAACGCTACAACCCCATAGTGCTCGAAGGCGCAGGCAGCATAAGCGAAATAAACCTGCGCGAAGTAGACTTGGTGAATATGCCAATGGCGCAACATGCCAATGCTGCGGTAATTTTGGTAGCCGATATCGACCGTGGTGGCGTATTTGCATCGGTGTATGGCTCCATTTTATTGCTGAATGAAGAAGAGCGGAAATTGATAAAAGGGATTTTAATCAATAAATTTAGAGGCGACATTCGTTTGTTCGAAAACGGCATTCGCATGATTGAAGAGCTTTGTAAAGTACCTGTGGTAGGCGTTGTGCCATATTTTAAAGATATAAAAATTGAAGAAGAAGACTCGGTAATGCTGCACAGCAAACATCGCATGTCGGAAAAAGGGAAAGTGAATGTAGCTGTGGTTTTATTGCAACACATGTCTAACTTTACCGATTTCGACGCATTGGAAAACGACCCGCGCTTGCACCTATATTATTGCAACGAACCCAAAGACCTTGAATGGGCGGATATTGTGATATTGCCCGGTACAAAAAATACATTAAACGACCTACTGAAATTGCGCAACAATGGCATTGCAAAAGCCATAGGCGAAGCTGCAAAAGCGGGCAAAACAATACTTGGCATTTGCGGTGGATACCAAATGATGGGCACCGAAGTTTGCGATGCCCATGGCGTGGAAGGCGACATAAAGCAATTGCCCGGACTTGCATTTTTTGATATGAAAACCGAAATGGAGGGCGAAAAAATTACGCGTCAGGTAAATTTCGATTTATTCAACGGCGAAAAAAAACTTGTGGGCTACGAAATTCACAACGGACGAACACAAATTGCCGAAAATGAATTATTTTTGAATATCTTTGAGGACGGAAAAACAGAAGGTTGTCGCAAAGAAAATGAATTCGGCACACGTTTTTTTGGCAGTTATATGCATGGAATACTCGACAACAAAGCATTTATAGATATGTTGATAGCGCCTTATGCCGAGAAAACAGAAACAGAATTTGACTATTTAGCCTTTAAAAACGAACAATACGACAAACTAGCAGCACATGTGCGCAAGCATGTAGATATGAATTTGATTTACAACGCAATAAATACAGAAACAGAATGATACACGGACATGGCGACGAATGTGTGAATGACATAAGGGCCAATTTCAGCTCGAATGTTTGGTATGCGGCAAAGCACGAAGCTTTGTTTGCACATTTGTCGACACACATGCATTGTATTGCTAATTACCCCGAAGCTGAAGCTTTGAGTTTAAGACAAAAAATTGCTGCAAAAGAAGAAATTGCGATAGATAATATTATTGCTTGCAATGGTTCGGTGGAAGGCATTTATCTTGTAGCACAATGCTTTGCAGGAGCAAAAACGCTGATTGTTGCACCCACATTTGCCGAATATGCCGATGCTGCCAAAATGCATCAACACACAATAAAGTACTGCAAAGCCATTGATTTAGAGCAAGAACTGACAACTCAGAATTACGATACAGTATGGATTTGCAACCCCAACAATCCCGACGGGCATTATTTTGAAAAAGAAAAATTGGCAAGCATGATGCGCAAACACAGCGAGTGCGTATTTATTATCGACCAAGCATACAAAGCATTTTGCAACAAATCTTATTTTGAAGGCAAAGAAGTGCACAAACTCGAAAATCTTATTTTACTCGAATCGCTCACAAAACATTATGCCATACCTGGTTTGCGATTGGGTTATATTGTGGCAAACGAATGTTTATCAGCAAAATTACGCGAGTATCAAATCCCTTGGTCGGTGAATAGTTTGGCCATCGAAGCAGGTAAATTTTTAATTGATAATTACCAAGCTATCAACACAAACGAATGGTTGAGCGAAAGCCAAAGACTGCAAAATGCCATTGCACAAATGTCGAAATTTGAGATACAAAAATCGGTAACCCCATTTTTTCTTATCAAAATAAAAGAAGGAACGGCGGCTGATTTGAAAAGTTTTTTGCTACAAAACAAAATACTGGTGCGCAATGCAACAAATTTCGAAACACTCGATGGCGAATGGATACGCGTATGTGCATTGAGCAATGAAAAAAACGATTTATTGCTCGAAAAACTACAACAATGGACATAATAACTATACATATTGTGGTGTTGAGTATAGGTTTTGTGCTCGACCAGCTGTTGGGTGACCCACGTTGGCTCCCCCACCCCATTGTGGCTTTTGGTAAAAGTATTTCGTTGGCCGAAAAATGGCTCAACAAAGCTAAAAATCGCTTAACCAAAGGTGCAATTGCAAGCATTGCGCTTATTGTTTTTACCTTTGCATTGGCCTTTGTCGTGCGACAATTTTTGTACAATTGGCATACATTGGCTGGTTTAATATTCGACAGTGTAATGGTTTTTTATTGCTTGGCGGCCAAAACATTGCGCAGCGAAGTGAAAAAAGTTTTCGATGCATTGCAAGTTTCCCTTTACAATGGGCGCAAACAATTATCCTTTATTGTGGGGCGCGACACACAGGCGCTCAACGAACAACAAATGCGAAAAGCGGCACTCGAAACCCTCGCCGAAAATCTGAGCGATGGTATTGTTGCACCCCTTTTTTGGTTTATGCTGCTCGGCACACCCGGCATGTTGGCCTACAAAATGATAAATACGCTCGACTCGATGATAGGATACAAAAGCGAACGATACAAGGATTTTGGATGTTGGGCTGCAAAAATTGACGATGCCGCCAATTACATGCCAGCTCGGCTCACAGCATGGCTTATGTTGCTGGGGTGTGGCCAAACAAAAAGTTGGAAAACCGTGGCGAACGAAGCCAAAAACCATGCGAGCCCCAACGCAGGCTACCCCGAAGCTGCATTGGCCAAGTTGCTCGATTGCCGTTTTGGTGGTCCGGCAAATTATTTCGGACAAATGCACGACAAAAAATACATAGGCAAAAACGAAAGACTAATAACAGATAATGATTTACATAAATCGCTAAATATCAACACAAAAACCGAATGGCTTATGCTAACGATGGTTTTGGGGATATTTGCAATACTACAATTAATTTTCATATTCATTCAAATTTAACATTAACATAAATAATATGCAAAGACTTAAATTTATTTTTGTAACAACAATTTTACTGGTGCTTGTGGCTTGCGGCAGCAAAAACCAACAACAAAGTAATAACGACAATAACAATGCACAAAGCGTTGAACTACGACATGCCAAAGGCTTCAAAATTGAAGATTTCGACAATTATCGCATAGTAACAGTTTTCAACCCTTGGCAAAAAGGAGCTGTAATGGAAACCTATGTTTTGGTGGACCGCAACAGCCCCATGCCCGAAAACTTACCCCAAGGCATGGTGGTGCGTGTGCCCATTGAAAGAGCTGCACTTTGCTCGTCGATTTTTGTTGGTGAATACCGACAGTTGGAGTCGTTGGATAAAATTGTGGCTGTGAGCGAACCCGAATACATTGATGTGCCCTACGTAAAAGATGGGCTTAAAAACGGAAGCATTGTTGACATTGGTCAGGCAGTGCGCATCGACACCGAAAAGCTTTTGAAAGCAAAAGTCGACATAATGGTTGTTTCGCCTTTCGAAGCATCGATGCACGACCGCCTAAAAGAAAACGGCATAGTGGTAGTAAAAGATGCTTCGTACATGGAAGAAACTCCCCTTGGCCGCGCCGAATGGTTGAAATTTGAAGCCTGTTTTTTGGGCAAAGACGAACAGGCAGCTGAGATTTTCGATGGCATTGAAGAACGTTACAATGCATTGTTGGAAAAAGTAGCAACAACCACAACCCGTCCGCGCATGTTTGCCGAAAAGAAATTTGGCGATGTTTGGTATGTGTCGGGTGGGAATAGTTATATGGGCAATTTTTACAAAGATGCTGGTGCCAATTATATTTGGAGCGACCTCACGCACTCGGGTTCGATGCCCTACAGTTTCGAGCAAGTTTTTGCAAAAGCCGTTGATGCCGATTTTTGGTTACTCAAATATAATCAAAAACAAGGCAATATGACCCTAAAACAACTGGGCAACGAATATGTATTGTACAAAAAATTCAAAGCCTACGAAAATGGCAATGTTTTTGGCGTAAATTCAGGCATATCGCCTTATTACGAAGAAGGACCCATGGAGCCCGATGTTGTTTTGGCCGATTTGGTGAGCATTTTTCACCCCGAATTATTGCCCAACCATAAGGCGAAGTATTATTTTAGGTTGGATTAAAAGCCCCCCAACCCCCTTAGGGGAGTAAGAGATTAGGGATTGAGAGATTTGAAGATTAAAAATACTATTTGAAAATTTGAAGATTAAAAATACAATTTGAAGATTTGAAG
>CAZEVV010000079.1:4907-12028 GCA_964515675.1 uncultured Paludibacter sp.
ATTTAAACACTAGATACCAATAATATTCAAATCTTCAATCCCGATAGTAATCGGGACAAATCTTCAAATCTCATAATTCTCTTAATTCTCATAATTCTCTAAAATAATCTTCAAATATCAAATTTTAAAATTTTCAAATTTCCCTTTTTTCAAATTTTTATAAAAGAAAAATGACAAAAAAAATAACATTTATCACAGGCGGACAACGATCGGGGAAGAGCAGTTATGCGCAAAGCATGGCCTTGCAGTTAAGCAACAAGCCTGTTTATGTAGCTACTTCGGCTGTGTGGGACGACGAGCATCGCCTGCGCATTGAGCGCCACAAAGCCGATCGTGGTAGTGAATGGACAAATATCGAAAAAGAAACTGCCTTGGACGAGCTAAAACTCGAAAATCGTGTAGTGGTGGTGGATTGCGTTACGCTTTGGGCTACAAACTATTTTTTCAGAGAAAGTCAGAACATCGACGAAGTTTTAAAACTCATGAAAAACGAATTCGACAAATTTACGCAGCAGGACGCACACTTCATTTTTGTGAGTAACGAAATTGGGCTGGGCGGCATATCGGGCAATCAGTTACAACGCCGCTTTACCGACCTCATAGGTTGGCTCAATCAGTACATTGCTGCACAAGCCGACGAAGTATTGTTTATGGTGTCGGGCATTCCACTCAAAATAAAATAGATAACAATTTAAAAACCAATAATTTCCAAACACATTCACACAAATAAATTATATCAAA
Organism: uncultured Paludibacter sp.; assembly: GCA_964515675.1. Classification (GTDB taxonomy): domain Bacteria; phylum Bacteroidota; class Bacteroidia; order Bacteroidales; family Paludibacteraceae; genus Paludibacter. The sequence continues at coordinate 5,649 of CAZEVV010000079.1, forward strand.
TGTTAGAACAAAATTTCAATATCGAAAAACCAGATCAAGCCATTGCTGCCGACATTCAGGACAAAATCGACAACCTTACCAAACCTAAAGGTTCGCTGGGCCGTTTGGAAGAATTGGCCTTGCAAATTGGTCTTATACAACAAACTCTTTCGCCCGCATTACAAAATCCAACACATGTAATTTTTGGCGCCGACCATGGCATTACCGCCGAAGGTGTGAGCTATTCGCCAGCCGAAGTTACACCACAAATGATTTTCAATTTCATGGGCGGTGGCGCTGGCATCAATTTTTTGGCGCGTCAGCACAATATCGCCCTCAAAGTGGTGGATGCAGGTATCAACTACGATTTCGAAGCCTCCCCCATGCTCATCGACCGTAAAGTGCGCAAAGGAACACGCAACTTTATGAACGAAGCAGCCATTACGCGCGACGAATTTAATACTTGCATTGCACATGGTGCGCAAATTGCTGCCGACTGTCACAACGAAGGCTGCAATATCATAAGTTTTGGTGAAATGGGCATTGGCAACACCTCCACCTCGTCGATGTGGATGACATTGCTCACAGGCATACCACTCGAAATTTGCGTGGGCGCTGGTAGTGGTTTCGACTGCGAAGGTGTGAAACGCAAAACAGCCATTTTGCAAAAAGCACTCAAAAACTACAACCACTCAAAAACAGTTGGTAACAACGATATGGTGGACATGTTACGCTATTTTGGAGGCTACGAAATGGTGATGGCCGTGGGCGCCATGCTAAAAGCTGCCGAGTTAAAAATGATTATTTTGGTTGATGGATTCATCATGTCGAACTGTGCTTTGGCAGCATCGCGCTTCGATTGCAACTTTATCGACTATTGCATTTTCACCCATCAGGGCGACGAAGCAGGGCACAAATTCGTATTAGCACACTTACACGCCAAACCCTTGCTCAACTTTGGCATGCGACTTGGCGAAGGTACAGGTGCATTGTGCGCTTACCCTTTGGTGGATTCGGCCGTGCGCATGATAAACGAAATGAGCTCGTTTAAACAAGCACAAGTAACAAAATACTTCGATAAAAAATAACACAAAATCAACATGAGCGAACAAGCCTAAAGCTATTCGCTCATGTTGATTTAAAACACAACATTTACCAACTGTACAAATAAAATGACCCAAAGTATTTTTTTTGTACACTATTGTTTATGCCTATTGCATAGTTCGAAACTCTGTTTTTGGTATAAAAATAGAACACCTTGCGTATATTAAAACACAATGCATTCTCACAGAGGCATTTACACTTATCACAAGCAAGAACAATGCTTATTCCTTGTGTGAAATTCGACCTCGATATTGCGAGAAATATGCATATTATCAATGGTTACGAATTTGTGGAAGGGAGAAAGTTTTTTATTATATATTTGCTAATGCAGCAGCGGCACAGGCATACAAACCAGCAGTTTCGGTACGTAGGCGACTCGTGCCCAAGGCTACTGGCACATAGCTATTTTGTATGGCTGTATTTATTTCGGATGGACTAAAATCGCCTTCGGGGCCTATCATTATTATGCTGCTGGAAGCGGCACGCAACTCTGATTTTAGCTCTTTTTTGTCGTACTCATAACAATGCGCTATAAACTTTTGGGTGGCGGCATTATTTAGCACAAATTGCTCGAATGTGCATAGTGGATGTAACACAGGGAAATGTGCTTTGATTGATTGCTTTGATGCGGCTACAATAATTTTTTGAACACGGTCTTCTTTAAGTATTTTGCGTTCAGAATGTTGGCATATGATGGGTGTAATTTGCGAAACGCCTATCTCGGTGGCTTTTTCGACAAACCACTCGAAACGGTCGATATTTTTGGTAGGCGCTATGGCAATGTGTAAATTGTAGGGCATTACAATTGTGGGCATAACTTGGGTTATTTCGAAAGCACAATGCTTGTGGTGGGCAATGGTTATAATGGCTTTGTACATTCCACCAACCCCATCCACTACAACTATGGCATCGGATGACTTGAGGCGCAACACTTTAACGGCATGCATCGATTCCTCTTCGCTCAACACACAAATACCCTGCGTTAGGGTTGGCACATAAAACATTGTCATAACAAATTTCTTATTTATTTTATAAAAAAATACCGACCCAAAACACTCGGCTTGGTGAGCAGCGTTTGGGTCGGATTTTTATTTATTTAGTTTTTTTATAATGCTTAACTATAAATCTCGCCTTTGGCTGCTAACAAAGTATTTTTTAGTAGCGACACAATGGTCATTGGCCCTACTCCGCCCGGCACTGGCGTAATGTACGAACATTTAGGCGCAACTGTATCAAACTCAACATCGCCACTTAAACGAAAACCCGATTTTGTGGTGGCCGAAGCAACACGTGTTGTGCCAACGTCGATAACTACAGCACCTTCTTTCACCATTTCGGCCGTTAGAAACTCGGGACTGCCCAATGCAGCGATGATAATATCAGCATCCAAACAAATATCTTTGAGGTTTTGCGTACGACTGTGACAAACGGTAACTGTTGCATCGCCTGGATAACCTTTTTGCATGAGTAAACTTGCTACTGGCTTACCCACAATATTGCTACGTCCGATGACAACGCATTTTTTGCCTGCCGTTGGAATTTCGTAACGCTTAATAAGTTCGACAATGCCCGATGGCGTAGCCGACACATAACATGGCAAACCAATGGACATGCGCCCTACATTTACAGGATGAAAACCATCAACATCTTTTTTGTAATCGATGGCTTCGATAACACGCTGCTCCGAAATATGCTTTGGCAATGGCAATTGAACAATAAAACCGTCCAAAGTAGCATCGTTGTTGAGTTTTTCAATTTCGGTCAACAATTCGGCTTCGGTAATGCTGTCCTCGAACGACAATTTTGTTGAACGAAAACCTACTTGCTCACAAGATTTTACTTTGTGCGCCACATATGTTTCGCTACCTCCATCGTGCCCAACAATAATTACTGCCAAATGCGGCGCTCGCTTTCCTGCTGCCACCATGGCTTGTACTTCCAAGGCAATTTCCGACTTTACTTGCTCCGAAATAGCTTTTCCATCAATTATTTTATACATTTTTTATTATTTTATTATTTGAAGGATTATAAATTTGAAATTTGAAGATTTGAAGATTTGAAGATTGTGTGTACCTACCGCTTGAATCTTTTGTGTTAAGTATTTAAACCTTTTGACTTTGCTCTTTGCTTTGCTCCCAACGCAACACAGGCAACTCATCCTGCGGATAAGTTGCCTGTTGATACTATCTTCGTTTACCTAATTTTAATTTTCCATTTTGCATGGTAGCCATGCGCATCATTTTACTTGTTTGTTCAAATTGTTTCAACAAGCGATTTACTTCAACTATGCTGGTCCCGCTACCTTTTGCAATACGATTTTTGCGACTTCCGTTGAGCAAAGCAGGGTTGGCGCGCTCCTTAGGTGTCATCGAATGAATAATAGCTTCGATGCCTTTAAATGCATCGTCTTCAATTTCAACATCTTTCAAAGCCTTACTCATGCCAGGTATCATCGAAGCCAAATCTTTGATATTACCCATTTTTTTAATTTGAGCAATTTGCGCTAAGAAATCGTTGAAGTCGAACTGATTTTTTGCTATTTTCTTTTGCAAACGACGTGCTTCTTCTTCGTCGTATTGCTCTTGCGCACGCTCCACAAGCGATACAATATCGCCCATGCCCAAAATACGGTCGGCCATACGTTCAGGGTAGAACACATCCAAGGCATCCAGTTTTTCGCCAGTACCAACAAACTTAATTGGTTTGTCGACAACCGAACGAATCGATAATGCCGCACCACCACGTGTATCACCATCGAGTTTGGTAAGTACAACACCATCAAAATTCAATCTATCGTTAAATTCTTTGGCAGTATTTACAGCATCCTGACCAGTCATTGCATCCACCACAAACAAAATCTCTTGTGGTTGAAGTGCAGTTTTAATGGCTGCAATCTCAGTCATCATGGCTTCGTCGATGGCCAAACGACCAGCAGTATCGACAATTACCACATCGTGTCCCATGTTTTTGGCATGTTTCACAGCCGCTTGTGCAATGGCAACAGGATTTTTATTTTCGATATCGGCAAAAACTTCCACACCCAACTGCTCGCCAAGCACTTGTAGCTGATTGATAGCCGCAGGACGATACACGTCACAAGCTACCAAAAGCACACGTTTGTTGCGTTTTGTTTTTAGTAAATTGGCCAATTTGCCCGAGAAAGTTGTTTTACCCGACCCTTGCAAACCCGACATTAAAATTACCGCAGGATTGCCTTTGAGGTTAATGTCCACACTTTGTCCGCCCATTAATTGCGTTAACTCGTCGTGCACAATTTTCACCATCAACTGATTGGGTTTCAACGATGTCAAAACATTTTGCCCAATGGCTTTTTCTTTCACCGTATCGGTAAACGTTTTGGCAATTTTGAAGTTCACGTCGGCATCCAACAATGCCTTACGAACATCTTTTAATGTTTCGGCAACATTAATCTCGGTAATTTGCCCTTCACCTTTTAGTATTTTAAACGACCGCTCTAGTCTTTCACTCAACGATTCAAACATATGTATAGCTTTTATTTACTTAAATTAGCACTATTTTTTTTGCGCCCACAAAGGTACAAAAAAGGATTGAAAACTGAAAACAACATATTTACTAAATGATAATAATTCTTATTTCGCTAAGTTTATTAGCCTGACATTAATCAAAAAAAAAATTATTGTAGCAATTGATAATATACAAGCAAGAAAGCGGTTTTTATTAAATTTTCTTTTTGGCCCACCTACCGCTGCGTAGATATATATAACTAAACAATCCGATGATTGACCAATATACAAACTCCGACATCCAAATAACAGCCGTTGTTTGTGGCGACACTATTGATGTGTAATACACATAACTTATATAGAAAAACAAAGTAATAAATTCGATAAATAATGCTGTGCGTGTATTACCTGTACCCGAAACTGCATTGAATAAAATATTACCCACAGCACAAACAATCATGGCTACCGACACAACTTTGAGCACAGGTATAGCGTCGGCAATGAGCGATGCACTTTCGGTATAAACAGATGCAAAAAGCTCGGGCATCATAAAAGTAATGGCCATAATGGGCGTTACCAATACAATAACCAAAAGCATCATGCGATGCACAAATTTCATCACTTCCTCTTTTTTTCCGGCACCAATTAAGTTACTCACCATGGTGTTTACTGTAGTTGAAATTGCCGAACCCGGTATCATGAGTAAAATATACAAACTGCGTCCGATGTTGGTAACTGCCAAAGGTCGTTCGCCCATGCGTTCGATAAAAATGAAAAACATAAACCAAGTACCAATCGAAATAAAATACTGAAACATTATAAATACCGAAATATCGAGCACTTGTTTTACAACGGTGAATTCGAATTTTGGCATTTTAAACAGTCCAAACCTTTGTCGGATATCTTTTTTGTACGAATAAAACACTATATATACAGTGGTAACCGCTTCGGCAATAACCGATGCTAAGGCAGCACCAGCAATACCCATTTGTGGAAAACCAGCATGACCAAAAATGAGCAAATAATCGAGTATGACATTTACAAAAGCGGTAATAATGGCCGATATGGTAAGGATTTTTGTTTGCGTTACACCCACAAAAAAGCCACGAAACATCACATTAATAAATGCAAACAAATAGCCAAAAACGCGCCAATCCAAATATTCGATCGAAGCAATATATACATCGTTAGAACTTACCAAAAACTTCATGATATAAGGATTTGCCCAATAGGACAATGCAATGAGCAACAATGCCATGAGCGAAATAAATATCAGTCCATTATTGAATATGGGACCAATAGCAGCATAATTTTTCTCGCCATTGCGTCTACCAATAAGTATTTGCGCACCTTGGCTAAATCCAAAACCAATAATATATATGGCAAAATAATATACCCCAGCTATGGCCGAAGCACCTAAAGCCACTTCGCTTACTCGCCCAAGAAAAGCAGTATCAGTAACATTGATAATGTTTTGAGCAATCAATGTTAAGAAAATTGGATATGTTATTTTAAATATGTTTTTGTTTGAAGTCATAAAAAAAGAATTTACTATTAAAAAAACATTTAGCCCCCCCAACCCCTCCCTCCTACGTCATGAGGTAAACGCCTAAAGGGGGAGTTGAGAGTACATCTATCAGCACTTGCTAATATTCGCAATTTTTATTTTCAAATGTATTATTGAAATTGTCATTAATATTAAGTTCATATTTCAATACATATTAAAAATGTCATTATGCTTAAAATTATCACATATAGTCTAAACAATATAAATCCCCACTTTAGGCGTTTACCTCATGACGTAGGAGGGAG
>CAZEVV010000080.1:0-11880 GCA_964515675.1 uncultured Paludibacter sp.
TCAAAACTCAAAACCTCCCTCGTACCTTATGAGGCAGGCTCAAAACTCAAAACTCTTCAATATTTTTTTCCAGAAACAACAAAAGTGTTTCAATACTTTCAAAAACTTGTTCGTTCACTTGCCACGAGTTGGCATTTACTTTAATTCTTATGTTTGCTTCGGGCACAACCATGAAACCGGCGCGTGCCAAAGCCCTCAATGTCCAGTACATACGTGTTTTGTCGCCTTCAACCCATACTTTTTTTGTCATAGGGTAGTTCATCGAAAAATTGCCATTGGCTTCGTTGAAAACAAAACTATTGCTTTGAAAAACACGGTTGAAACTGCCATTAAAAACCAAATCTTCGGGCACACCACACTCAATGCCATGGGTTTGCGACATGAGCCAAATTTTATCGGCAGCTTGCAATGCCATGTCGAGCTCGTGTGTCGATAGCATGATGCATTTGTTGGTATCGTGGGCAAGGCGGTGTAGCAGAAGCATTATTTCCACGCGGTTGGGAAGGTCGAGATGTGCCGTAGGTTCGTCGAGCAACACTATTGGCGTATCTTGTGCTAATGCTTTGGCTATCATTACACGTTGACGTTCGCCGTCGGATAGCTCGTTGAAACATGCGTCGATTTTATGCGTCAGATGCACCATTTCGATTGACTGCCGAATGAGTTTTTCGCTTTCGGGCGTGATGCGTCCCCACCAATTGGAGTAGGGGTGTCGTCCAAAAGCAACGATATTATAAACTGTTGCATTTTCAAGGTCGATACGGTCGGTTAGTACAAGCGCAATACGGCGAGCACGTCGTGCCACCGAAAGCTGATGTAGTTCTTTTCCATTCATCAGCACTTCGCCCTCAATAGCTTTTTGAAGTCCCGAAATTGTACGCAACAAAGTTGATTTTCCACAACCATTAGGCCCGATGAGACAAACCAATTCGCCAGCTTTTAGTTGAAGATGCAAATTTGATTGCACAATATATTGTGTGTGTTTTTTTGCGTAACCTATGCTTAAATTGCGGGTGGATAATATTGCCATATCGTTGTTTTGTTTGAAATATTATTTTCGTTTCAAAATAATCCAAATAATTATGGGAGCGCCAAAAAGCGAACTAATGGTGTTTATGGGCAATGCATATACGGGTATTTGCGCAACTATGTCGCAAATAAGTATGAGCGATGCGCCGCAAAGTGCACTTGCGGGTAGCAAAATGCGGTGGCTCGAAGTGCGAAAAAGTCCTCGTGCAATATGAGGAATAGCTATTCCTACAAAAGCAATGGGGCCTGTAAAGGCTGTGACAGCACCTGCTAAAATACCCGTTGCAACAACAATAAGTATGCGTGTGCGTAAAACCGAAACACCAAGGCCGCGCGCATAATTTTCGCCTAAAAGCATGCCGTCGAGACTTTTTTGTAAATAAAATGCAATGCCGAGCCCCAAAAGTACAGTGGGCAACAAAATTTGCATATGTGCCCAAGTAACTGCACTCAAGCTTCCCAATGTCCACATTACAAAAAGTTTAATGGCATCGGGGTTACTGAAATTTTGCAATACATTTACAACCGATGATGCTATGGTGCCAAACATGATGCCCACAATAAGGAGTGTTACAGCATTTTGCACTTTTGTTGACACCGAAACCACCAGCATAAGCACCAAGGCAGCGCCTATTACAGCAGCAATTACTTGCGACCAACCACTTGTTACTACAGCCAAAGGCCAAAAGCTTGCTGCCATAGTTATGAGCGCTACCCCCAAACTAGCGCCCGAACTTACCCCCAGAATATAAGGGTCGGCCAGTGGGTTACGAAAAAGTGTTTGCATCATAAGCCCAGCAACCGAAAGTGCTGTGCCTGCTAAAATTGCTGTGATGGCCTTTGGTAAACGAAAGTTAAGTAAAATTTCGGTATAAACTACATTCGATTTATCGCCCCCAACAATGGTCAATATTTCGCTTAGTGGTATGCGTATACTTCCCCACAAAAGGTCGAAAACGAAAAGCACTAGCAACAATATGCCAAAAAAACTAAAAAGTAAAAAGTGTCGTTGGGGCATAAATTTTTATTGAAATAATTTTTTAAAATTTGCATGCAAAGATACACAGAAAGTTCGAAAGTGAGTACTGTTTTCCGACTACAATATTTATATCGTGTTACAGAGTGAATTTAAACGACTGAAAGACACATTAATTCAAAAAAAAGTTTTACTTTTGTGTCGCTTTTAGTTTCGAGGCAATTTATTTGAAAAAAATGCTTCGAAATGAGTATTTTAAAACCAAAAAACGAATAAAATGGATTACCCAACACTTGAGGGCAAGTTAATAATGCCCGAATATGGACGCAATATCCAACAAATGGTAAGTCATGCACTTACTATCGAGGACAGAGAAGAACGTGCCCGTTGCGTGCAAACCATTATCAATATCATGGGGAATATGTTTCCTTATTTGCGCGATGTGAACGATTTTAAACATAAATTGTGGGATCACGTAGCGATAATGTCCGATTTTAAATTGGATATCGACTTTCCCTACGAAATTGTTACTAAGGAAAACTTATTTACTCGCCCCGAGAATTTGCCTTATAAAAATTCGCGCATAAAATATATGCACTATGGCCGCACCATCGAAGAAATGATTGAGCGTGTGTGCGATTACGAAAACGAGGAAGAGAAAGAAGAACTCATACGATTAATAGCCAATCAGATGAAGAAAAGCTATATGTCGTGGAACAAAGATATTGTTGACGATAAGAAAATTTTTGATGATTTACGCGAATTGTCGAAAGGAAAGATTGATATCAACGAAGAGGATTTACGACTTTTCGAAGTGCGAGAAAGAGAGCGTGAGCGTGATCATGTATATGTGAGACGACATAAATTTAAAAGATAATCAATAATTCAAATTTTTAATGGCATCATTTAAAATTGAAGGTGGCCGAAAATTAAGAGGCGAAATTGAGCCTCAAGGGGCTAAGAATGAAGCATTGCAAGTAATATGTGCAGTGCTTCTTTCATCAGAAGAAATTGTGATTAGTAATATCCCCGACATTGTGGATGTGAATAATTTAATCCAATTGTTGGCCGATATGGGTGTGAAGGTGAGTCGATTATCGAAAGATACGTATCGCTTTTGTGCCGATGATGTTGACATGGATTATCTCGAAACCGAAAAGTTTTACAAGCAAAGTGCTTCGTTGCGTGGCTCGGTAATGTTGGTAGGTCCCTTAGTTGCGCGTTTTGGTAGTGCCATTATTCCTAAGCCTGGAGGCGATAAAATTGGACGTCGCCGCCTCGACACACATTTTTTAGGGATACAAAAGTTGGGAGCCGATTTTAAATATTGCCCCGACAAAAAAGAATATCGCATAAAAGCCAAAAAACTGAAGGCTTGCTACATGTTGCTCGACGAAGCTTCGGTAACAGGAACAGCTAATATTTTGATGGCCGCAGTTTTAGCCGAAGGACGCACCACCATTTACAATGCTGCTTGCGAACCTTATTTGCAACAATTGTGCAAAATGCTAAACAATATGGGCGCAAAAATTACCGGCATTGGCTCCAACTTACTTTATATCGATGGGGTTGAAAAACTAAGTGCTTGTACGCATCGTATTTTGCCCGATATGATTGAAGTGGGAAGTTTCATTGGAATGGCTGCTATGACGGGTTCCGAGATATTGATCAAAAATGTGGGCAACGACGAACTGGGCATTATTCCTGATAGTTTTCGTAGGTTGGGCATACAACTTGAACAAATTGGCGACGATATTTTTGTCCCCGAACAAAAGTCATATACAATCGAATCGTTTATCGATGGGTCGATAATGACAATTGCTGATGCACCATGGCCAGGGCTTACTCCCGACTTGCTAAGTGTGTTGCTTGTAGTGGCTACAAAAGCGCGTGGCAGTGTACTTATACATCAAAAAATGTTCGAAAGCCGACTTTTCTTTGTCGACAAACTAATTGACATGGGGGCACAAATTATACTTTGCGATCCGCATCGGGCTACCGTTATTGGGTTGGGCGATAATTTTAGGTTACGCGCTGCTACCATGAGCTCGCCCGATATACGAGCAGGTATAGCCTTGCTTATTGCTGCAATGGCGGCCGAAGGAACAAGTATAATTCATAATATCGATCAGATAGATCGTGGATATCAGGATATTGAAGTGCGGTTGAATGCACTTGGAGCAAATATTCAACGTATAAATTAAACTAAAAAAACACATGCATAATAGCGAAATTATTCTCATAAGTATTTCGGGTGAAGATAAGCCTGGAGTAACAACCGTGATAACTGAGATTTTGGGTAATTATGACGCAACAATTCTCGATATTGGTCAGGCTGATATTCATCACACACTTTCATTAGGTATACTTTTTAAGGTGAGCGATAGAAGTGACTCGGGCAATGTGCTCAAAGACATACTTTTTAAATGCACCGAGCTGAATGTAACGCCACGCTTTACACCTGTTACCATAGAGCAATATAACAAATGGGTGAATCGTCAAGGTGCTGGCAGGTATATACTTACTATTTTGGGTCATGTGATAAATGCACGTCAGTTGTCGCGTGTAACAAGTGTGGTTACTGCTTTTAATCTCAATATCGACTCGATAAAACGACTCACAGGCCGTTTGCCTTTGGAGGAAGTTGCAATCGAAAGTGTGCGTTCGTGTATCGAACTTTCGGTGAGGGGCGATTTGCAGAACAAAAAAGATTTTTCGAAAAAATTGATGAGCCTTTCGGCCGAATTAGGTATCGATATCTCGTTTCAGCAGGACGATCTTTTCCGTCGGAATCGCCGTTTGATTTGTTTTGATATGGACTCGACACTTATTAAAACCGAGGTAATCGACGAGTTGGCCGATAGGGCAGGGGTTGGACCTCAAGTGCGCGAAATTACCGAAGCTGCCATGCGTGGCGAAATCGATTTTAACGAGAGCTTTATACAACGTGTAGCATTGCTCGAAGGGCTTGATGTGTCGGTGCTCGAAGAGATTGCAGTGAATTTGCCCATTATGGATGGTGCAATGCGATTGATGTCGATATTAAAAAAATGTGGTTATAAAATTGCAATTCTATCGGGCGGTTTCAACTATTTTGGCAATCATCTTAAAAAGCTTTTTGATGTTGACTATGTGTATGCCAACGAACTCGAAATTGAAAATGGCAAACTTACAGGCAAACACATTGGCGATATTGTTGATGGAAAACGCAAAGCCGAATTGTTGCGTCTTATTGCTCAGGTTGAAAAAATAGACTTACAACAAGTGATTGCTGTGGGCGATGGTGCTAACGATTTGCCTATGCTTAATTTGGCCGGCTTGGGCATTGCTTTTCATGCCAAACCTAAGGTAAAAGCCAATGCACAACAATCAATTTCAACCATTGGACTCGATGGCGTGCTTTATTTCTTAGGATTTAGGGATATACATATTGATTTTTAATATTTAATATTTAATATTTAATTTGAAGATTTGAAATTTGAAGATTAGAAGATTTGACAGAATTTTGTTTTGCAGGCACGAATTGTAAATTGGTGTTAGCGGATAAAAATAGCTGCTAAATTTTTGATGTATGATTTAAGTTTGCAAATACAATAACACATTTTTTTAAATCAAAAATAAATAATCGATATGCTTTCTCTTTACTCCCCCCTTTAGTGGGATGGGGTGCTGGATATTTACAATAAAAAAACGGAACAGGCTGAAAATTAAGCTTGTTCCGTTTTTTTTCTGTTTTTATACCAAAATTAAAACTTTGGTTTCATACCTAAATGATACATTGTGAAAGCCCACATATCGGTTTGTGCGTCGATAATTTTCGATATTGGTTTTCCTGCGCCATGCCCTGCATTTATGTCGATGCGTATGAGACTTGGGTTTACGCCATTGTTTACAGCTTGCAAAGCAGCAGCAAATTTAAACGAGTGAGCAGGCACAACACGGTCGTCGTGGTCGCCTGTCATTACCAAAGTTGCAGGATATGTAATACCTGGTTTTACATTGTGTACTGGCGAATATGCCAAAAGGTATTCAAACATTTCTTTGCTCTCTTCGCTTGTGCCATAATCGGTTGCCCAAGCCCAGCCAATCGTAAATTTTTGGTAACGCAACATGTCGAGCACGCCCACTTCGGGAATGGCAACAGCAAAAAGGTCGGGGCGTTGTGTCATGCATGCACCTACAAGCAAACCACCATTTGAACCTCCATTGATGGCGATTTTCTTATTATTCGTATATCCTTCGGCAATAAGATATTCGGCAGCAGCAATAAAGTCGTCGAAAACGTTTTGTTTTTGCATTTTTGTGCCTGCGCGATGCCATTTTTCGCCATACTCGCCACCGCCGCGTATGTTGGCAACAACATAAATTCCACCTTGCTCGATAAACGGAAGGCGCGAAGTGTTGAACGAAGGATTGAGGCTAATATTGAAACCACCGTAGCCGTAAAGCATAACTGGGTTTTTGCCATTTTTCTTCAAGCCTTTTTTGTAGGTAACGAACATTGGTATTTTTGTACCATCTTTACTCGTATAAAACTGTTGCTCAGTAACAAAATCGTTGGGGTTGAATGCAACTTCGGTTTCGCGAAACAATTTACTTTCGTTTTTGCTCATGTCGAGGCGGAAAATACTAGGCGGATAAGTGTACGAAGTATAGCTGTAGAAAGCCTCAGTATCGTCTTTTGTTCCCGAAAAACCACTTACTGTGCCAATGCCCGGAAGGTTTAACTCTTGTTCGAGTTTACCTTCGATATTATAAATAAATACGTGGCTAGCTGCATCTTGTAAGTATTGTGCAACAATTTTATTACCCAACACCGATACAGATGTCAATACATCATCTTTTTCGGCAATCAGCACTTTCCAGTTTTCGCGTTGCGGTTTATTTACATCAAATACATACAATTGTTGTTTGGGTGCATTGTAATTGCTTAATAAATAAACTTTTCCAGCTATATGCTCAACAACACTGTAGTCGTTTGCAAAATCCGATATTATGCTTGTCCATGCAGTATTTGGTTTGCTTAAATCTTTCATTAGTAGTGTGTTGCCCGAAGTTGATTCGCTTTCGGTAACAAATAGCAATTGCTCATCGTCGCTAATATTGGCTTGTATGGTGCGCAAAGGATGTTTTGGGTTTTCGAAAACCACTTTGTCGGCACTTTGTGCAGTTCCCAAAGCATGGTAAAATACTTTATGATATTCGTTTTTGTTCGAATATTCGAGTCCTTTTGCCGGTGCATCGTAGGCCGAATAGTAGAAACCATCGCCATGCCAAGCAATCGACGAGAATTTTACCCATTCCACTTTATCGTCGAGCAATGTTTTGTCCTCAAGATTCATTACGCGTATTTCGTTCCAGTCCGAACCGCTTTTCGAAATACTATAAGCCAAATATTTTCCATTGTTCGAAAATTCGATGGCTGTTAAAGCAACAGTCCCGTCGGTCGATAACTTGTTGGGGTCGAGCATAATTTCGGGTTCGGCATCGAGTGTCGACTGACGATAAAGAACGCTCTGATTTTGTAAGCCATCATTTTTGAAATAATAATAAACCCCATTTTTTTTGAATGGAAGTCCGTACTTTGGATAATTCATTAAGTCGCTCAAGCGCTTTTTTAATGGTTCTCTGAACGATATTTTTTCTAAAAAAGCATAAGTAGTATTGTTTTGTTCAATTACCCAAGCTTCGGTTGCTGCCGAGCTATCGTTTTCGAGCCAACGAAAGGGGTCGGGTACATCGGTACCGAAATAATTGTCGGTCTGACTTTCCTGCATAGTATTTGGATAGTCAATTTTTTCTTTTTTGTTACATGCTGTCATAAATAATAATGCTGTCAGTCCATAAATGAATTTTTTCATAAGCGATATCTTTTTTTGATAAGTGTCTTTTTTAGAATTTACGAATTAACTGTTTGTGAATAACTGTTTTAGTGTTTAATACCTGAACCATTTAGCATTTTTTTAGTTACAATTTAGCGCTTGGTTTAGCAATAATTTAAATGAACTGTATGATAATGCAAAACACGAAACACAAAACACGAAACTCGAAACCCAAAATAATAAATCAATTCTTTGCAAACAATTTGCCTTTTTTCTTCCAATACAATATCATTATAACGCCAAAAAGCATACCACCTAAGTGTGCAAAGTGTGCAATGCTATCGCCTGCAAAATTGGCAACACCCAAAAACAATTCCAAAACACCATATCCTATTACAAAATATTTGGCTTTAATAGGGATGGGTGGGAAAAGTAACATAAGGCGTGTTTCGGGAAATAGCCAACCAAATGCCAAAAGAATGCCAAATACCGACCCTGAGGCACCAACGGTGATTGGTATGTTAAGTTGCGAGATTTTGTGTGCCATAATTTGCATTGTGCTTTCGGGCGACGATGCAATAGCTGTATTCATCGAATTTATAAAGGGTTGAAACTCAATGGTCCACACAAATTGTTGAATAATGCCCGCACCAACACCAGTAATGATGTAGTAAATAAGAAATTTGCGTGAGCCCCAAGTGTATTCGAGTGTGCTACCAAACATAAACACAGCAAACATATTGAAAAAAAAGTGTGTGAAGCCACCATGCATAAACATGTAGCTAAACATTTGAGTAAAGTTAAATTTTTCGGCTTGCCAATAGTGCATGCCTAATATATCAGCCAATTCGATACGCACACCAAAACGTGCAAACAATCCAGGGCCAGCCAATGTTGCTAACCAAAGAATAAAATTAATAATTATAATGTTTTTTACCACAGGAGGTAAATTCGACATGAAACCAGCGTTATTGTTAAACATTTTGAAAAGGGTTTTTTATTGAATTGAAACGTAAATTTTTGTAGTTTTATCAAACAACAATTAAAATTGACAATAAGTATTTGTACTAATTACATATTTGTGATGAATTATGCTGCTCAAAGCCTTATTATCATTACAAAAGTAATGAAAAAATGCTGAAAACTATGTTTTCTAACATATTTTGAGTAATTATGAAAAAAAAATCATTTTTTTTTAACCTAAATGTTTGTTTTTTACTTATAAACACTTACATTTGCAATATCAAAGTGTATGTTTATTATTTCAAATTAAAAAAATTAAAAAAAATCTTATGAACAAAGCAGAATTAATTAGTGCTATTGCTGCCGAATCGGGCTTAAGCAAAGTTGATGCAAAGAAAGCGCTTGACGCAGTTGTAAAATGTATATCTGACGCTCTTGTAGCGGGTGACAAAGTAAATTTAGTTGGTTTTGGTACATTCGCAGTATCTGAGCGTTCGGAACGTACAGGTATCAACCCTGCAACAAAAGAACAAATTACTATTGCAGCTAAAAAAGTAGCTAAATTCAAAGCTGGAGCCGAACTTAGCGGTGCAATTAACTAAGAAATTGTTTTTTTAACGTGTAAAAAGGAATTTGTGATGATACAAATTCCTTTTTTTAATTGTTGCCATTTGAATTAATCTTCGCTTCACAAAAAGAGGCAAATCAAAATATTTCGAGTACACAATATACAATCAAAATGTTCAGAACCAAAGTAGATTTACCAAAGTATGATTTTGGGCTGCATCATCAGCAAAAAATTTTGAGTATGGGCTCGTGTTTTTCCGAAAACATGGGGTCTCGCCTTACCGAGGCTGCTTTCGATGTGAAAGTAAACCCTTTTGGCGTGCTTTACAATCCTGCTTCTATTGCCAAAAGTTTGGACAACCTGCTTCATAAGTCGATGTTTACAAGCAGCGATTTAATGCGAAATGGCGAACTTTGGGCTAGCTTTTCGCACAGCACATTGTACAGTGCAACGCATCCCGATGCTTGTCTCGAACTTATAAATAAAGATTTTTTAGCTGCCAAATATCAACTTGCAAATGCCGATGTGTTGTTGCTAACATTGGGTACAGCATGGGTTTTCGAATTTCAAGCTACACGCGAAATTGTATCGAACTGTCATAAAATACCATCGGCACAATTTAATCGTCGTAGGCTCACTGTTGCCGAAATAGTAGAAACGTACCGCCCTTTGTTGCGAAAATTATGCGACTTAAATGCCGAGCTGAAAATAATATTTACTGTAAGTCCTGTGCGATATTGGAAGGACGGCCCCACCGAAAATAATATTAGTAAGGCCATTTTATTGATGGCTATTCAAGAGCTTCAAACGATTTTTCCGTACAATATTTTTTATTTTCCGTCCTACGAAATTGTAGTCGACGAGCTGCGCGACTATCGTTTTTACGCCTCAGATATGTTGCATCCCTCCGATGTAGCCATCGATTATATTTGGGAAAAGTTGACCGAAAGCTTATTCGATATTCACACAAAGAAACTTTGCGACGAAATAATTGCTTATCGAAATATGTGTAAACATAGGCCGATACATAAAGATACCATTGATTATCAGAAGTTTTTGCAAGCAATTAACAATAAACTCGAAATGCTGATTACCACACACCCTTGGTTGACTGCAAGATTGGGGTGTGAGTGATAGTGTTAAATATATGAAAGGATTTAGTATGCTCCTATATCTTCTTCATTTTCAAAAATAAAGCCGAATACATAATGTAGTCGGCTTTTTTAATACTTATTCTTGTGGGCGTGCTTCTTTTATGGGTGTTTTAAAAATTACTTCGGAAGTGTTGCTGCCGCTAAAGTTATTGAATATTGCATCCGATTTTACTGTGATACTTAATTTTGGTTCGTTGCCTTTGGCGCGTGCAATATACTTAAATGGTAAGTGCACAAAACTTGCATTTGTTTTTAGCATGAATATACCTTTTTTATAGTCCGACTCGGCACCGAAAACATTGTTGAGCGAATCGACTGGTGGTAATTGTATACGTGTGAGGCTATCGGCCGACTGTTTGAGCGAGATAGCGACAATATTATTGGCAAATGCATTGTACACGATACTAAAACTGATGGTGTCGCCTACATAAATGGTGTCGAGCAATAGCGTGTTGGCTTCGGTTGTTGTTTTAATTTTTAGTGTGTCATTGTTTTGGTTTACAATATAATTACCTAACTCAATACGTGGTGTGTAGTTGGCGCCACCCTCAAGGTCGCACGATTGTAGTGCAAATAATGCTGCAAGTGCAAATAATAAATACTTTTTCATTTTAATACTTTTTTTATTTATAGTGTTTTTATAGCTGAATTTTAATTTGCAAATATACGAATTTTTGTATTGCAAAATTCTTTGCATATGCCAAAAATCGCCTTTTGATGTATTTTCAGTTTTTCGTTTACGCTATTACTGATGCTTATTTTTTTGTTTTTGTTGCAAATGGAGGACTTGTTTTTGTTATTTTTGTTCAATAACTAACCTCACGATTGCAATTGGATGAAGCAGGGTTGTGGGCTTAATAGTTTTTTTGATTTTTAGGTTTAATAGGTACTGGTTTTTTCAGAATACACCACAATTTCGAATGAAATTGATTAATGTAGGGCTAAAAAGCCAATTAAAATCGTTCATACTATGTTAATGGCCGTGTTGTTATTAAATATGTTGCATTTATATTGTTTTACGATATATATTTATAGTAAAAGGATAGTTTTTATATGTTTGTTGGAAAAATTTAATTGCTAATTGTGTTAAATAAAGTTATAGCGTAAAATTTTTTATTTGACTTAAGTGTTTGGAAATAAATGTGTTATATGTTTTTGTAATGCAATATACTATGCTTTCAAGGGTACTATGTATTGCATAGTACTATAATATGTTATACATTTGCATAGTTATTCGTCGTATGTATATCAATTGAATGAACAATAGATGTACACGACAATGGTTTTTAAACACAAAAAATGAAAGATATGATAACACTGCGCAACATCAACAAAACATACGATATGGGACAGGCATCGTTGCATGTG
>CAZEVV010000081.1:0-11612 GCA_964515675.1 uncultured Paludibacter sp.
CACTGGTCTCCAAAACCAGGTGTCGGGAGTTCGAGCCTCTCTGCCCGTGCAAATTTTTATTTGTAATATGAAGATAATTAACTATATCAAAGAGTCTTACTCTGAGCTTGTACACAAAGTGTCCTGGCCATCACGTTCTGAGCTTACTAATAGCTCAGTTGTTGTGTTGATAGCTTCCATCATCATCGCATTAGTGATTTGGGGCATGGATTCAGGTATCGAGGCGATCATGACATTCGTCTACGGAAAGATTGTATAATAATTTAAAAAGGGAAAAATGTCGGAAACAACCAATTTTAAATGGTACGTTTTGCGTGCTATTAGTGGTAAAGAGAGTAAAGCAAAAGAGTATATTGAGGCAGAAATGAGAAATTCTGACCTTAGTGATTTTGTATCTCAGATTATTATCCCTACAGAAAAAGTATACATCGTACGTAATGGCAAAAAAACTACTAAAGAACGTAGTTGTATGCCAGGCTATATGTTGATCGAGGCTAATTTGGTAGGTGAGATTGCCCACCGCCTTCGTAATGTACCAAACATCATCGGTTTTCTTGAGGAGAAATCGCACACACCAATACCCGTTCGCCAGTCGGAGGTTAATAGAATCTTAGGCAGCATGGACGAGTTAGAGGAGATGGGCGAAGAACTTCTCACGCCTTATTATTTGGGCGAAACTGTAAAGGTGAATTATGGTCCATTTACAGGTTTTAGTGGTGTAATTACCGAAGTGAGCAACGAAAAGAAAAAACTCAAAGTTGAGGTTTCGATTTTCGGACGCAAATCACCTTTGGAATTATCATTCACGCAAGTAGAAAGGGAGTAGCATTGTTTTGATTTTTTGTTACACAACACAATGTCATTCCAAATTTAACAACAAAAAATATATTATTTATTATGGCTAAAGAGATTGCTGGACTTATTAAATTGCAGATTAAAGGAGGTGCGGCAAACCCATCTCCCCCAGTAGGACCTGCTCTAGGTTCCAAAGGGATCAACATTATGGAGTTTTGCAAACAATTTAATGCCAGAACCCAAGAAAAAGCGGGTAAAGTATTGCCTGTTGTTATCACCTATTATACTGACAAATCATTCGACTTTGTTGTAAAAACTCCTCCTGTAGCGATTCAATTACTTGAAGTTGCTAAATCGAAGAGTGGTTCGGCCGAGCCAAACCGCAAAAAAATTGCGGAAATTACTTGGGAACAAGTAAAAGCTATTGCCGAAGACAAAATGGTTGATATGAATTGTTTTCAGTTAGATGCTGCTATGAAAATGGTAGCAGGTACAGCGAGAAGTATGGGTATCACTGTAAAAGGTGAATTTCCGAATAATAATTAATTAAACTTCAATTAAAAATGAGTAAACTGACAAAAAATCAAAGGTTAGCTTTAGAAAAGATTGAAGCAGGAAAAACCTATTCTCTAAAGGAAGCAGCTGCATTGGTAAAAGAAATTACTACTACTAAATTCGATGCTTCCGTAGATATTGATGTACGCTTAGGTGTTGACCCACGTAAAGCGAACCAAATGGTTCGTGGCGTTGTATCGTTGCCACATGGTACCGGTAAACAAGTAAGGGTTCTAGCATTATGTACTCCTGATCAAGAGGCTGCTGCTAAAGAAGCAGGTGCCGACTACGTTGGTCTCGATGAATATATCGATAAAATTAAAGGAGGTTGGACAGATGTTGATGTAATCATCACTATGCCAGCTATCATGGGTAAATTAGGTGCTTTAGGTCGTGTGTTAGGTCCTCGCGGATTGATGCCAAACCCTAAAAGTGGTACTGTTACCAATGAAGTAGGTAAAGCGGTGAAAGAAGTTAAACAAGGTAAGATTGATTTTAAAGTCGACAAATACGGTATTGTTCACACTTCGGTTGGTAAGGTTTCGTTCGAACCCGAGCAATTGGTTGATAATGCACGCGAATTTGTATCTACTTTGATGAAACTAAAACCAACATCGGCTAAAGGTACTTATGTGAAGAGCATTTATCTTTCAAGTACAATGAGTGCGGGTATTCAAATCGACCCAAAATCAGTTGAAGTATAAAATTAAAAGTGTATGAAAAAGGAAGATAAAAGCGTAATTATATCACAACTCGAGTCTACAATCAGTGCGTATGCTCACTTGTATCTTGCTGATATCGGCGGCATGAATGCTGCTCAAACTAGCGAGTTACGTCGTGCGTGTTACAAACAAGATATCAAGCTTGTAGTTGTTAAAAATACATTGCTTCAGAAAGCACTTGAAAACGTTGATGCTGATTATAGCGAACTTTATGGTTCGTTGAAAGGTGAAACATCGTTGCTCTTGTCGAACACAGGAAATGCGCCTGCTAAGCTGATAAAAGAATTCAGCAAAACTAGCAAGTTGAAAAAACCTGCGTTGAAAGCTGCTTATGTTGAACAAAGTGTTTATGTTGGCGAAAACCAATTGGAAGCACTTATCAATGTTAAAAGTAAAAACGATCTTATTGCTGACGTTATTGCCTTGTTGCAATCGCCTGCTAAGAACGTTGTGTCCGCACTCCAATCGGGAGGAAGTACTATCCACGGCGTGTTGAAAACGTTGGGAGATAGATAAAATAACTTACTCAAAATTATCAAAAAAATAAAATCATAAAAAATAAATAAAATGGCAGATTTGAAAGCTTTTGCAGAACAATTGGTTAACTTAACAGTAAAAGAAGTAAATGAGTTAGCTCAAATTTTGAAAGATGAATATGGTATCGAACCCGCTGCTGCAGCTGTTGCAGTTGCTGCTGGTCCTGCTGCTACTGCTGAAGTAGTAGAAGAAAAAACATCTTTCGATGTAATCTTGAAAGCCGCTGGCGCAAACAAGTTAGCTATCGTTAAATTAGTAAAAGAATTGACTGGTCTTGGCTTGAAAGAAGCTAAAGATATCGTTGATGCTGCACCATCAGCAATTAAAGAAGGTGTAACTAAAGACGAAGCTGAAGCCTTGAAAAAAGCTTTGACTGAAGGCGGAGCTGAAGTTGAACTTAAATAATTTTACCTAATTTTAGGTATCCGGTTTAGATTCCCCCACTTGTGAGGGAATCTAAACCTTTTGTTGTCTATAAAATAATTGAGTTCAATGCTTCTTAATACCCTCTTTGAAAATGTCTTCAAATATCCAAAATCAAAGAATTAATTTCTCTTCTATTAAAAATCAGCTTGAGTATCCTGATTTCTTAGAAGTACAGTTAAAATCATTTTATGATTTCTTTCAGATGGACACATCTCCTGAAGAAAGAAGAAATGAAGGATTGTATAAAGTTTTTACGGAGAACTTTCCAATTGCGGATACCCGCAATAACTTTATTCTCGAATTCCTCGACTATTATGTTGATCCTCCACGCTATTCGATTGAAGAATGTGTTGATAGAGGTTTGACTTATAGTGCCCCACTAAAAGCTAAGTTAAAACTTTATTGTACAGATCCTGATCATGAAGATTTTGATACCGTAATACAGGATGTATTTTTAGGTGCTATACCTTATATGACACCCAAAGGTACTTTTGTTATCAATGGTGCCGAGCGTGTTATTGTATCGCAATTGCACCGTTCGCCTGGTGTTTTCTTCGGACAAAGTGTACATGCCAACGGAACGAAACTTTATTCGGCGCGTATTATTCCTTTCCGCGGTTCGTGGATTGAATTTGCTACCGACATCAATAACGTGATGTATGCATATATCGACCGTAAAAAGAAATTGCCGGTAACAACTTTATTGCGTGCTATTGGTTTCGAAAGCGATAAGGACATTCTCGAAATATTCAACTTAGCCGAAGAGGTTAAGGTGAATAAAGCCAGTTTGAAAAAAGCTGTTGGACAAAAACTTGCAGCCCGCGTACTAAAATCGTGGATTGAAGATTTTGTTGATGAGGATACTGGCGAGGTTGTTAGTATTGAACGTCACGAAGTAATTATTGATCGTGAAGTGGTGATCGAAAACCATCACATCGATGCAATTATTGAGTCGGGTGCTCAAACTATTTTGTTGCACAAGTCTGACGCTAACCAAAGCGATTATGCAATTATTTACAATACATTGCAAAAAGACCCTAGCAACTCGGAAAAAGAAGCTGTACTTTATATCTATCGCCAGTTACGTAATGCTGTACCTGCCGACGATTCGACAGCTCGTGAGGTTATCAACAACCTTTTCTTCTCCGAAAAACGTTATGACCTTGGTGATGTAGGTCGCTTCAGAATTAATACAAAATTAAATTTGAAGATATCGCCCGAAATCAAGGTGTTGACAAAAGAAGATATTATTGAGATTATAAAATATCTTATCGAACTTATCAACTCGAAAGCCGATGTGGACGATATCGACCACTTGAGTAATCGTAGGGTACGTACGGTAGGAGAACAATTATACAATCAATTTGGTGTTGGTCTTTCGCGTATGGCGCGTACCATTCGCGAACGTATGAATGTGCGTGACAACGAAGTATTTACTCCTATTGATTTGATCAATGCTAAAAGTATTTCTTCGGTAATCAATTCATTCTTTGGTACCAATGCGCTTTCTCAGTTTATGGACCAACAAAATCCATTGGCCGAGATTACTCACAAACGTCGTATGTCGGCGCTCGGACCTGGTGGTCTTTCGCGCGAACGTGCTGGTTTTGAGGTGCGCGACGTTCACTACACACACTACGGTCGTTTGTGTCCGATTGAAACGCCTGAAGGACCAAACATTGGTCTTATCTCGTCGTTGTGTATTTACGCAAAAATTAACGAACTTGGATTTATCGAAACGCCTTATCGTACTGTAAAAGATGGTAAGGTTGATTTGACACCCGAGGGCATTCAATATTTTACAGCCGAAGAAGAGGAAAATCTTGTTGTTGCGCAAGGTAATGCACCATTGAACGATGATGGTACGTTTATTCGCACAAGGGTTAAATCGCGTCTCGAGGCTGACTTCCCTGTGGTTGCTCCTAATGAAGTGAATTTGATGGACGTTTCGCCATCGCAAATTGCTTCGATAGCGGCTGCACTTATTCCTTTCCTCGAGCATGATGATGCCAACCGTGCATTGATGGGTTCGAATATGATGCGCCAAGCAGTGCCTTTGTTGCGTTGCGACTCGCCTATTGTTGGTACTGGTATCGAAGCGCAGTTGATTCGCGACTCGCGTACGCAAATTGTTGCCGAAGGTGATGGTATTGTGGAATATGTTGATGCCGAATGTATAAAAATATCGTATGATCGCACCGAAGATGAGGAGTTCATTAGCTTCGAATCGAACGTGAAGGAATATAAATTGGCTAAGTTCCAGAAAACGAATCAAAATACAACCATCGACTTGCGCCCATTGGTACGCAAGGGTGATCGTGTACATAAAGGCTTGATTCTTACCGAAGGTTATTCAACTCAAAAAGGCGAATTGGCAATTGGTAAAAACTTGAAAGTTGCTTTCATGCCATGGAAAGGTTATAACTTTGAGGATGCTATCGTAATTAACGAGCGTTTGGTGCGCGAAGATGTGTTTACTTCGATACATGTTGTTGAGCAATTGCTCGATGTGCGTGAAACAAAACGTGGTATCGAAGAATTTACTTCGGACATACCCAATGTTAGCGAAGAGGCAACCAAGGATTTGGACGAAAACGGTATCATACGTATTGGTGCGCGCATCGAGCCGGGTGATATTATTATTGGTAAAATTACACCAAAAGGTGAGTCGGATCCTTCGCCTGAGGAAAAACTATTGCGTGCTATCTTTGGCGACAAAGCTGGTGATGTAAAAGATGCTTCGTTGAAAGCTACGCCTTCATTGTCGGGTGTTGTTATTGGCAAGCGTTTATACTCGAAAGCCATTAAAAATAGAAAATCGAAACTTGCTGATAAAGCTGTATTGCCACGCTTAGACGAAGAGTTTGAGGCGCAAGCAAGTGTTTTGAAAGAAACATTGGTTGAGAAATTGGTTGGCTTGTTGGGCGATAAAACTTCGGCTGGTGTTAAGGATTATATCGGTGCCGACGTAATTACACGCAATAGCAAATTTACTGCCGAACGCTTGATCGAAATTGATTATAGCACTGTTCAGTTGAGTAAATGGACAACCGATGCGTATAAAAATGAATTGATTAAGAAGTTGATTCTTAATTACCTGAAAAAATATAAAGAACTCGATGCTCAAATTAAGCGTCAGAAATTCAATATCACTATTGGCGATGAACTTCCAAACGGAATTGTACAAGTAGCCAAAGTATATATTGCAAAAAGACGTAAAATTCGTGTGGGTGATAAAATGGCTGGTCGCCACGGTAACAAAGGTATTGTTTCGCGTATTGTACGCCAAGAAGATATGCCTTTCCTTGATGACGGAACACCAGTTGACATTGTATTGAACCCACTTGGTGTACCTTCGCGTATGAACCTTGGACAGATTTTCGAAACTGTTTTAGGATGGGCAGGTAAAGAACTTGGTGTTAAGTTTGCTACGCCAATTTTTGATGGTGCAAGCCTAGAAGATTTGGATCAGTGGACAGATAAAGCTGGTATACCTCGTTATGGTAAAACATATTTGAAAGACGGTGGTACAGGTGAACCATTCGATCAGCCTGCAACAGTAGGTGTGATTTATATGCTTAAGCTTGGTCACATGGTTGAGGATAAAATGCACGCTCGTTCGATTGGACCATACTCGCTCATTACGCAACAACCATTGGGTGGTAAAGCACAGTTTGGTGGTCAGCGTTTCGGAGAGATGGAGGTGTGGGCACTCGAAGCCTTTGGTGCAGCACATATATTGCAAGAAATCCTTACCGTTAAGTCGGATGATGTTATGGGCCGTGCGCGTACTTACGAAGCAATCGTTAAAGGCGATCCAATGCCAGCTCCTGGTATCCCCGAGTCGCTCAATGTATTGTTGCACGAGCTTCGCGGCTTAGGTTTGAGTATCAATTTGGAATAATGAAAAATATTTACCTGCTCTATACATTGCATTGCATTGTTTGGAGCAGGTTTAAATACATTGTTTCAAAACATTTCTTAATCCAATTGTCAATTATTAAATTGTAAATTGTAAATTCAATTAAATTATGGCTTTTAAAACAGATAATAAGCTAAAAAGTAGTTTTAGTAGAATCTCTATCGGACTAGCATCGCCCGAGGAAGTACTAAAATCATCAAGTGGCGAAGTACTCAAACCCGAAACAATTAACTATCGTACCTACAAACCTGAACGTGATGGTTTGTTTTGCGAGCGTATTTTCGGCCCTACAAAAGATTTCGAATGTCATTGTGGTAAATACAAACGTATACGTTACAAAGGCATTGTGTGCGACCGCTGTGGTGTGGAAGTTACTGAGAAGAAAGTGCGTCGCGAGCGTACTGGGCATATACAATTAGTTGTGCCTGTTGCGCATATTTGGTATTTCCGTTCGTTGCCTAACAAAATAGGTTACCTTTTGGGCATGCCAACAAAAAAATTAGATGCAATTATTTATTTCGAAAAATATGTAATTATTCAAGCTGGTATTGCTGATAACGGCGAGAATATTATCGATGGCGAATTGATAGGTGAGGATGAGTATCTAGATATTATGGATGCGCTACCACGCGAAAATCAATTGTTGGAAGATAGTGACCCTAATAAGTTTATTGCTAAAATGGGTGCCGAAGCTATCTACGATTTGTTGTCGCGTTTGGACCTCGACGGATTGTCGTACGATTTGCGCCACCGTGCCAATACCGACACTTCGCAACAACGTAAAAACGAAGCATTAAAACGTTTGCAAATTGTTGAGTCGTTCCGTGCATCGAAACATCGCAACAAGCCCGAATGGATGATTGTGAAAATTGTGCCAGTTATTCCGCCCGAATTGCGTCCGTTAGTGCCACTGGATGGTGGTCGTTTTGCAACATCGGATTTGAATGACTTGTATCGTCGTGTTATTATACGTAACAATCGTTTGAAACGATTAATCGAAATTAAAGCCCCCGAAGTAATTTTGCGTAACGAAAAGCGTATGTTGCAAGAGGCGGTGGATTCGTTGTTCGATAACTCGCGCAAATCGAGTGCCGTTAAAACCGATGCCAACCGTCCTTTGAAATCGCTTTCCGACTCGTTGAAAGGTAAACAAGGTCGTTTCCGTCAAAACCTTTTGGGTAAACGTGTCGATTATTCAGCACGTTCGGTAATTGTTGTTGGTCCCGAGCTGAAAATGCACGAATGTGGTATACCAAAAGAAATGGCTGCTGAACTATTCAAGCCATTTGTTATTCGTAAACTTATTGAGCGCGGAATTGTAAAAACTGTAAAATCGGCCAAGAAAATTGTCGATCGCAAGGACCCCGTTATTTGGGATATTTTGGAGCACGTTATGAAAGGACACCCAGTGTTGTTGAACCGTGCACCAACGCTTCACCGTTTGGGTATTCAGGCTTTCCAGCCCAAAATGATTGAAGGAAAAGCCATTCAGCTTCACCCACTTTCGTGTACGGCTTTTAATGCCGACTTCGACGGTGACCAGATGGCTGTTCACTTGCCATTGGGCAACGAGGCTGTTTTGGAAGCGCAAATGTTGATGTTGGCGTCGCATAATATTTTGAACCCTGCCAATGGTGCCCCAATTACTGTACCTTCGCAGGACATGGTTTTGGGACTATATTATATTACCAAACCACGTACAGGAGCAAAAGGCGAAGGTTTAGTGTTTTATTCGCCCGAAGAGGCCGAAATTGCATACAACGAAAAGCAAGTTGCCTTGCACGCATGGATTAAAGTACGTTCTTACGATATCAACGAAAAAGGCGAACGCGTACTCACAATTATCGACACAACAGTAGGACGTATACTTTTCAATAAAGTAGTGCCCGAAAATGTTGGTTATATCAACGAGTTATTGTCGAAAAAATCCTTGCGCGATATTATTGGTGTTGTAATTGAGAAATGCGGTGTTGCACGTACAGCACAATTCCTCGATGATATTAAGGACCTTGGTTATCAAATGGCTTTCAAAGGTGGTTTGTCGTTCAACCTTGGCGACGTAATTATACCTGAAGAAAAAGAAACATTGGTAAAAGAGGGTAATGCCGAAGTTGAAGAGATTTTGAATAACTACAACATGGGTTTCATTACTTTCAACGAGCGTTACAACCAAATTATCGATACATGGACGCATATCAACTCGAAATTGTCGAATATTTTGATGAAACAAATTTCGACCGACAATCAAGGATTCAATTCGGTTTACATGATGCTCGACTCGGGTGCGCGTGGATCGAAAGAACAGATTCGTCAGCTTTCGGGTATGCGTGGTTTGATGGCAAAACCGCAAAAATCGGGTGCCGAAGGTGGTCAGATTATCGAAAACCCAATTCTTTCGAACTTTAAAGAAGGTTTGTCGGTATTGGAGTATTTTATTTCGACCCACGGTGCGCGTAAAGGTTTGGCCGATACGGCTTTAAAAACTGCTGATGCTGGATACTTAACACGTCGTTTGGTTGACGTATCGCAGGATGTGATTATTAATGAAGATGACTGTGGCACTTTGCGCGGACTGATAGCTACCGAAATGAAGAACAACGAAGAAGTTGTATCATCATTGTACGAGCGTATCTTAGGACGTGTATCGGTACACGATATATATCACCCATTAACAGGCGAGTTAATTGTTCTCAATGGAGAGCAAATTACCGAGCCTTTGGCGCGCAAAATTCAAGATTCGCCTATCGAACGTGTCGAAATACGCTCGGTGTTGACTTGCGAATCGAAAAAAGGTGTTTGTGCCAAATGTTATGGTCGCAACTTGGCAACAGGTAAAATGGTTCACATGGGCGAGGCAGTAGGTGTTATTGCAGCCCAATCAATTGGTGAGCCGGGTACACAGCTTACTCTTCGTACATTCCACGTGGGTGGTGTGGCTTCCAATGTTGGAGCCGAGTCCAAAATCGTGTTGCGTTACGATGGTCGTTTAGAGTTCGACGAGCTTAGAACGGTTGAAGTAGCCGATGACAATGGCGCTTATCAAGTGGTAGTAAGCCGTTTGGCCGAGATGCGTGTTATCGATACCAATACAGGCATTATTTTGAATACATTGAATATCCCTTATGGATCGAAATTGTATGCAAAACATGGCGATATTGCTGCCAAGGGACAAACAATTTGCGAATGGGACCCATTCAACGCCGTTATTATTTCGGAAAGCGAAGGACGTATCGAGTTTGAAGATGTTGTTGAAAACGCGACATTCAAAACAGATACCGACGAAGCTACCGGTTTGGTCGAAAAAATTATTATCGAGTCGAAAGACCGTAACCGTGTGCCAAGTGCCAATATCGTGAACAAGTCGGGCGAAGTTTTGCGTACGTACAACTTACCTGTAGGTGCTCACCTTGTGTTGGACCACGGTGATGCTATCAAAGCCGGTCAAATGCTTGTTAAAATACCACGTGCAGTAGGTAAAGCGGGCGATATCACGGGTGGTTTACCACGTGTAACCGAGTTGTTCGAAGCACGTAACCCATCGAACCCAGCGGTAGTAGCCGAGATTGATGGCGAAGTAACATTCGGAAAAATCAAACGTGGTAACCGCGAGATGAGTGTAACTTCGAAAACAGGCGAGGTTAAAAAATACATGATTCCATTATCGCGTCAGATATTGGTACAAGAAAACGACTTTGTGCGTGCAGGTACACCATTATCCGATGGAGCAACAACACCAAGCGATATTCTTGCCATCAAAGGCCCTACCGCGGTGCAAGATTATATTGTAAACGAAGTGCAAGATGTATATCGTTTGCAAGGTGTGAAAATCAACGACAAACATTTCGAAGTAATTGTACGTCAGATGATGCGTAAAGTCGAAATTCTTGAGCAAGGCGATACACGTTTCCTCGAAAAACAAATTGTTGATAAAAACGAGTTTAGAGAAGAAAACGATCGTATCTGGGGTAAAAAAGTAATTCTCGATCCAGGCGATTCGCCAACGCTTAAAGCCGGACAGATAATTACACCTCGTAAATTGCGCGACGAAAACAGTGTGCTCAAACGCCGCGATTTACGCCTAGTACAAACGCGCGATGCTGTTGCAGCAACATCAAATCAAATTTTGCAAGGTATCACACGCGCCGCACTACAAACAAGCAGTTTCATGTCGGCAGCTTCGTTCCAAGAAACAACAAAAGTATTGAACGATGCAGCTATCAATGGCAAAGTGGACCGCCTCGAAGGTTTGAAAGAGAACGTAATTTGCGGTCACTTAATACCAGCAGGTACAGGCCAGCGCGAGTTCGAAAAACTTGTAGTTTACTCACGCGAGGAGTACGACAAAAAAGTAGATGCACGCCGCAATGTATTGGACATTGAATCGGGTAACGATTATTGATAATTGTTATATATATGAAAAATAAGCCAAGCTAAGCAATTTAGCTTGGCTTTTTTTGTGGTGCCCCGAGCAAGCATTTCAGTCCATTTTTGCCACTTTACCCTCCCGTTTTCCACAACGCTACAGCCAATTGCAGCCACAATCCGAATACATTTCTCCTACCTATCCCAAACTCTACATTTTTCAGTACAATAACAATCAGGACAAATCTTCAATTCTCTTACACCCCCTTTAGGGGGATGCTTTTTTTGTTTTA
>CAZEVV010000082.1:0-11491 GCA_964515675.1 uncultured Paludibacter sp.
TAAACTGGTGAATATTAATTGCGAAAAATTGTTGGTTTTTTATTTGCTAATTACAGCTCCGTTTATTTCATTCACCATCCCCCCCACCTCCGCCCCATTTACTACGCAATAGCAATCGGTCGTGGCTATGCCACTTGCTAACACACTCATCGCACAACTACCCTCACAGTCGCATAGCGACGAACGATATGATTGCAGCGTGGGGTTTTAACCCCATGCGATAAAATAAAATTGCATAGGGTTGAAACCCTACGCAATACAAATCGGTCGTGGCGATGCCACTTGTTATACCACACATCGCACAATCACCCTCACAGTCGCATAGCGACGAACGATGTGTTTGTAGCGTGGGGTTTCAACCCCATGCGAAAAAACAAAACAAAAAAAAGCTATCAACCCAGCATATAGGATGATAGCTTTTTTACAATGTGACCCCGTTGGGATTCTAACCCAAGACCTTCAGAACCGGAATCTGACGTTCTATACAGCTGAACTACGGAGCCTTTTTTTGAGCACACAAAGATAATGAAATTTTCGCATTGTGAAAATAGAAATTTGAAGAGATTTGCGAATGACGAAATGCGTTTGTCGACCATGCGGCCCAATAGCCTTTTCCCAACAAAAAAAACAGACCTACTTAATTGAATAAATAGATCTGTTTTATGTCAGATGCTTTGCCAATTTGTTTATCGACAAAAAGTGGCAAGCCAGTGAACGATATTAATCGCGTCGGCCCAAGAAAATAAAAATATAATATACCAAAGTGGCCAACGAACCCAAAGCAGCAACCACATAAGTATATGCAGCCGATTTCAGCGCGTCCTTAGCAGGCTCGTGCGTTTCGTAATTGGTAATGCCTGCACCGCTCAACCATGTAAGTGCACGTGCACTTGCGTTAATTTCGACAGGCAAAGTAACAAAGCTAAACAATGTTGTAGTGGCAAATAAAATTATACCAAAAAGCATGAGTTGCGGAAAAGTATTAATCATAATAATACCACCCAACAACACCCATTGCATCCAGCTCGAAGCAAATTGCACCACAGGCACAAGTTTCGAACGCATAGTGAGTGGCGCATAAGCAGTAGCATGTTGCACTGCATGTCCGCACTCGTGGGCAGCAACAGCAGCCGCAGCAACCGAATTAGAGCCATATACACCTTCGCTCAAATTCACAGTTTTGTTCACCGGGTTGTAATGGTCGGTGAGCTGCCCGGCAGTTGAAATAACCTGCACATCGTAAATGCCATGGTCGCGAAGCATTTTCTCGGCAACATCCTTACCTGTCATTCCACGAGGAATAGGAATGCGCGAATATTTTTTAAATTTCGATTGCAAATTAGAAGATATGAGCCAACTAATTAAAGCAAACACACCAAAAATAACATATATACCTAACATAATTTTCTGTTTTTAAAATTTCACATGTCAACCATGCCTCAAAATCTTTGCCAAGCAGCAAGTTTGTCAGTTTTTGAGCGATGTTTTATGCATTTATTCTGTTTCTTGCGATTTATTTGTAAAAAAACTAAAATTCACATTGCCATAATGTCGCTTCATATCAAAACGTGGATGTTTGCTAAAGTCGTTTTTGGCAGAATGTTCCAAAATGAGCAGTCCGTCATCTTTCAACAGTTTATGCTCAAAAATCAGGTCGGGAATGCTTTCTAAGTTCGGCAATTCGTAGGGAGGGTCGGCAAATATCAAGTCGAACTTAGTAGCACAAGTCTTCACAAACCGAAATACATCTGTCCGAATAAGCGTTAGGTTGTCAATTTTTAATTCGTTACATGTTTTGCGAATAAAGCTACAATGTCGTTCGTTTTGCTCTATGCTAATGACCTGCCGAGCTTCGCGCGACACAAATTCGATACCAATACCACCTGTGCCAGCAAAAAGATCGAGCATGTCAATCCCCTCAAAGTCGATTTGATTGTTGAGCAAATTAAAAAGTCCCTCTTTGGCAAAGTCGGTAGTGGGGCGCGCTGTAATATTATGAGGCACTGTGAGCCTACGCGCTTTAAATTTTCCGCTAATTATTCTCATTATTTTATTGCAAAAAAATTAATCGACAATTTTATTCGTACACAATGCCAAGTGTTTGGTGCAAAGCGCACATAAGTCGTCGTAGCCATTTTTGCTATACAACACAATTTCGGCATTTGTTTTATCGGCACCAAAAGTTTTTAAAATATTGGCGGTATGATACACAAAATCGTCATTTGTTTCGTACTCGAAATGATTCGCAAGCATCAACTGCCCTTTGTTGAGCAATAGCGCATCGAAACTATTATTATTAACCCAAAGGTGGAGCATTATTTTATCGTTTAACATCACAAAGTCGTTAAAAATATGACTTAAATGGTGTTCGATATTAATTTCGGGCAATATAGGGTGCAAGGCATTGTAGAGCATTGCAGGCACCGAAAACACAATAACAGCCGATGCCACTGGTAAAGCATTGAAAAGCATTTGTTCGTTGCTCGATATTTTGCCAAACTGAAATTCGAAATACTTTATAGCACTTTGTGTATCGAAAAGTTGAGCTGGCACAAGGCAGTACTTAAAGCTATTGACCACAATGCGTGCCGAAGCAAAATTCTGTTGTAATTCGGTAATATCGGCCAATGTGTCCACAATTTTGGTATCGCTCATTTCAAAGAAATTTTCGTTGATTTGTTTGCGCGATATCACCGTGCTATTTTGGTCGTTTACAGATAAAGAAAATCCATCCGACGCAAATCGGATGGATAGACTATATGTATTATGCATTTTGTTTTCCATTGTTGATTGTATTTATACAAATGCATAGCCCCTTGAGGAGCAAAATGCCAAGAATTTTTTATTCCCAGTTACCAGCATTGTTGTTAGGCTCGTCAACCGAACCCACTTTCAAGCCAGGGAATTTAAATAATTTCTCTTGCACATCAATCACATTGATCAACTCCTGACGATTAAGATCGGAAAGGTAAGTTGTGTAATGTGCAGTTACTTCGAACAATGGGAATTTAATGCCCAATGAATTTGTGTAAGCGTCATTCACTTTAAGTTCGAATTTTTGATTATCCGAATGAGGAATAATGGCAATTTGATCGATTGTTTCAGCTGTATATCTACCAGGGTAGATTGATTCGATGATAGGCATGAAGGCTGTGTCGCGGCGGAAACCTTCGAGGCCTGCAGCAACGATATCTTTCATAATACCTTTACGCACAATTTCGGCAGCTTTTCTCTCGTTCAAGCCAGCTTCCAATTGTTTTTCGGTCAACGAACCTTCTTTCATAACCATTTTTTTCTTTCCTGTTTTCAAGAAAGTAATCAAAGTGTCGAAACTTCCTGTATAACGTCCTTTTTGAGTTAAATATTCGTTTTGTGCTGTACGAATGTCGATAAGGCGTTGTACAATTTCTTTTTCTCTTTCAGCTTTAATGCTGTTGAATTGTATGGGTGTGTACACACTCATTACGCAAAAATATGCAAGCAATGCAATAGAGACAAGGAGCAAAATTTTAATGACTGTTTTCATGCTGAAACTATTTGTTGTTTTTTTATTGATTCTTGACCATAAATTACCGTTTGATTGCTTTATAATACGAAACGGTTTTTTCAGTCTGCAAATTTATAAAGAAAATTCAATACACCATATTATTAACACATTTTTTTCATGCTTTTTTTACTTTCTCAAAAAAAAACTATAATTTTTCGAGCAATTTGACCTATTTTTGTAGTTGTAATGCTAACGAAAGCATTTTTGGATCCAAATCACTGAACATATACATTATTAAAATGTCGAAAATAATATACACAACCATACGCGAACAGTATCTTGGATTGTTGCGTTCGCATGCGCGATTGTTTAACCACTCGGAACGTAAGCTATTAAAACAAATTTTAATCGATTACTACAATCAAAAAACAATTGGCGACGAGCCCGACCACCCCATCGAGAAAAAACTAAACGTTATACGCATTGTTCTCAACGACATTGGCTTGGGCAAAGCAGCAACGCTGTGTATATTGTTGCAAGATGTTGTTGAAGATGGCTATATGGGCATAGGCGATATTGAAAAAAAGTTCAACACCAACATTTCGGTTATTTTGAATGGAATGATGCGCATACGCGAATTGTACGCACGCAACACTTCGCTCGAAACCGAGAATTTCAGAAAGCTTTTCCTTACATTTGCCGAGGATGTGCGTGTAATCCTTATCATTATTGCGCAGCAATTGTATTTAATGCGCACATTGGGGCAATACAAAGAAGATTATCGCATGTCGGTGGCGCGCGAATGTGCATTTTTGTATGCACCACTGGCACATCGTATGGGTTTATATGCCATCAAAAGCGAGCTCGAAGACTTATCGCTCAAATTTACCAACCGTGAAATATACAGCGAGATAGCAAAAAAAATAAACGAGACAAAACGCTCGCGCGATGCCTTTATATATGCATTTATTTCGCCCCTCGAAAAAAAGCTTGCCGAGTTTGGTGCCGAGTTCGAAATAAAAGGTCGCACAAAATCCATACATTCAATTTATAGTAAAATAAAAAAGCAAAACACACCGTTCGAGAACATTTACGACCTTTTTGCCATTCGCATAATTTTTGATGTGCCTATCGAGAAAGAAAAAGCCATATGTTGGCAAGCCTACTCGGTAGTTACCGATATGTATCAGCCCAATCCAAAACGTTTGCGCGACTGGCTGTCGATACCAAAATCGAATGGCTACGAGAGTTTGCACACCACAGTGCTGGGTCCTGAGGGTAAATGGGTAGAGGTGCAAATACGCACACGCCGCATGGACGAGATAGCCGAAAAAGGACTTGCAGCCCACTGGAAATACAAAGGCGTGAAAAGCGAATCGAACATGGACGAGTGGCTCAAAAGCATACGCGAAATACTCGAAAACCCAACACTCAATGCTGTCGACTTTATGGATGAGTTTAAACTCAACCTTTACGACAAAGAAGTGTTTGTGTTTACGCCCAAAGGCGATTTACACAAATTACCCAAAGGTGCTACGGTGCTCGATTTTGCATTCTCGATACATTCCAACTTGGGGTCGAAATGTGTTGGTGCAAAGGTAAATGGCAAAAACATGCCAATAAAATACGAACTTGCCAATGGCGACCAAATAGAAATTCTTACTTCGCCCACGCAAAAGCCCAATCAGTCGTGGTTAAAAGTAGTAACAACATCAAAAGCCAAAAACAAAATTCGCCAAGCACTCAAAGAGGTTGAATACAAGGATGCCGAAATTGGTCGCGAAACATTGATTCGTAGGTTTAAAAACTGGAAAATTGAGCTTGAAGATGGTAAAATATCGCGACTGGCCAAAAAGAAAGGCTACAAAACAGTGAGCGACTTTTACCAAGCCATAGCGCAAGAAAAACTCGACATACTCGATGTGCGCGATGCCTACAATGACATTGACAAAAGTACGGTTGAAAACCCCGAACAAAGAAGTGCCGATACATTTACAAAAGAAGTTGATGCCATACCTGCAACAAAAGACGATGTGCTGGTGATTGGTGCCGACCTAAAAAATGTTGAATTTAAACTATCGAAATGCTGTAACCCTATTTATGGCGACGATGTTTTTGGCTTTGTGTCGGTAACGGGCGGCATAAAAATACATCGCACCGACTGCCCTAATGCGCCACAAATGATTGCTCGTTTTGGGTATCGCATTGTAAAGGCGCGTTGGTCGGGCAAATCGATAGGTTCGCAATACCCCATAACATTGCGCGTGGTGGGGCACGACGATATTGGCATTGTAACCAATATCACTTCGCTTATTTCGAAAGAAAAAAACATAGCGTTGCGCTCCATTAGTATCGACTCGAATGCGGGTCTTTTTCAGGGCAACCTCACACTTATGGTAAGCGAAACAAAAGATTTAGATCTGATAATAAAAAAAATTAAAACAGTAAAAGGCGTTAAAAATGTAACGCGTAGCTAAAAACGAGTTTCGACACAAGCACTTTTTAAAAAACATTGTGCACAATAAAAAAGCAAATGATTGTCAATACAAACAAACTGACAACTATTTGCTTTTTGTGTTTTTGCACTAAGCCTTGTTTTTACTCAAAAACAAAAAACAAAGCATCAAAATTTACAGAATATGAAGGAGTTTGGCCGAAGCACAATTTCCATCAGCAGTAATTTTTACAACATACAAACCTTGTTGTAGGCAAAGCTGCGTCAGATCGAGAGATTCGGTTTGCCAACCAGCGTCACATTTTTTTTCGACAACAAAAACGCCATTGCCAAGTGCTGAGCAAACTTCGATGCGCACATAAGCGGCCTTTTGAAGCCAAAATGTGAGCTTGGTTGCCGAGCGCATTGGATTGGGAGAAACCGAAAGTTGCAACAAACCACTAGCGGACAAATGCTTCGCACTAGCGGTTGGGGTATTGGACAACGAAAGATACTGATCAAAAAAGCCATACATTGCACTTAGCGCAGCAGTAGTTTTTGGCACCGAATGCCCTGTGCCATAATTTACAACACTTGTATTTACAATCGCCTTAGCATCGAGTTTGGCCTTCAATTGTGCAATTTGATCCTGATAATAAAGAGCATCATCGGTATTATAAAAAAACATGACAGGTGCCGTTGCCGACGACTCGACCAAATTGGCAGCACTATGAAACTCCCATACCGAACGATTGCTTGAAAGCGGCCCCCAAACAGCTGGGCAACGTGTTTCGAGGTTGGAATCGCCATCGCCTGTAGCATTGTATATTTGTGTAAAATCGAAAACGCCAGGCCCGAGTGCTGCTGCTTGTACATCATCGGTAACACCAATATGCAAACCTGCATTTTCGAACTGCGGTACAACTTTATCGCCAATGGCCATTGCGCCAGCATCGGCACCACGCGAAAAACCATAAATACCAATTTGCCCCGAGAGACCTAATTGAGCACCTTTGACACGCAAAGTACGTATAGCCGATTTCACTTTTTGTGCAGCATCGGGGTTTACCTGAAACGACCCATAAGCTTTGTTGGCACCACCAGTAGGTTTACCTTGCCCCCAATCGCAATATTTGGGGTGGTCGGCAATGGCCCACGCAATGCCATTGGCAGGCGCACCTTGCAAAAAACTATCGTCGAAACCAGCCAAGGTATTTCCCAAATTGAGTCGCTGATGTTTCGACAACTCGCTCCCACCCCAACTATTGCTATACGAAAACGACAAAATAACGGGCACCTGCACACTTGCATTGGCTGGATAAACAATATCCATGTACAACGAATCGCCAACTGTATAGTGCGAAGGGTAATTGTAAACCGTAGGGTCGTCATTGAAAAAAGCAACATCGCGTAGTATGCGATAGCCCTCGAACAATATGTAGGAACGATATTTTGAACAATTACTCAGCCCACAAAACAAACCATTATTCAAAGCATCGTTTATAGCAATAATATCAGCATTAATTTTGGGGCTAATAGCATTGGCATGAAAAGCATAATTGAGTTCAATCACCCTATAACCTTGCGACAACAACCAACTCACATTGTTGGGGTTGCTATCACCACCAATTTTATCGAAGCCCAAATTTTCGAGATACACAACAGTCATTACATTGCCATGAGCATCTTTTAAGGGCACAGCAGGATCGGTAGTTGTGTATAAAATGTTTGCACCGAGCGCAGGGCTCAACCAATTGCCATTGCCCGCATAAAGCGCAGCATTAAAAACCACAACAAATAAAACACTTAGCACCCATGTTTTATGCACGCCTAATTCGAACATATTTTTCATTATGAATGGAATTAAAATTTTGACTTACAATATATATAATACAATAAAAACGGTTGATTACACATTAAAAATCATTGTTGTCCGCTAAAAATCATTGGATTCTTCGCTCCGTTAGCGCGGATAAAAACACAGCAAATTAACAATTTCGACAAAAATTACACGAACTAATTGAAAACTACACATGTTGTATAATAAACTAATGAATAATCACAACATGAAGACGTTCGACATAATATATGTGTACTTATATTTAATGCGTGTACCGCTAGCACGGATTTGCAATGCGTGCTACGATATAAAGGCATGGACTGCAATCAACCATCAGCGAACAAAAGGGGTTAAGTAAGCGCCAGCGAAGTTTAGATCATAACATAAGGAGGATTGAATTGGGGGCAGAAGTTGTAATTATATCATTGTTGTCCGCTAAAAATCATTGGATTCTTCGCTTCGCTCTGAATGACAGCATTATGTATTGAATTGTTTTTCGAGATGGTAGGTTGGCGGCAAAGCCGCCAACCTACCACCTCGAAAAACATAACTAACTGATTGCCATATCGAACAAAGTGAGAGATCTCATTTTAGTCATTCATGTTTTTTTTACCGGACAACACTAAAAACAAATAAAAAAAATGATGTTATACGCTTTATACTATTATTTATTTATTTAAACACATATAACATTTTAACACTGACTAGCAACATATTGCATCATATAAACATGCTGTTAGTGGTTAAATATTATAATAATTTTCAAGAATAAAAAAGGAAATAAAACTTGAAACAATTTTGCAAATTAAGAAATAACAAACAGATTTTTTTTTTGTAATATAATAATACACTCATAAGTTGAGTTTATATATTATTGGTTAAACAATAATTAATTTGTGTTTACGCGAAAAAGAGTTTCTAAACAGTTCATTTTTTTTTAAAACACATAACTATTACTAAACAAGCATGTTTTAAACACAAAAAAAAATTATACCCTGCTTATCACACTAACTTATTGAGATACAAAAATGGTCAAGTAATAATTTTTCAGAACTCACATAAATAACACCTTAATAAATTAAAACAGTAAATTGCATAATTCTAATAACTAATCTGAATTTCATAATCATTAAATATAAACAAAACATTAGAATGAAAAAGAAACAACTTATCATTATGCTTATAGCTGCAATTGCTCAAACATTAATTGCTCAAAAAATTGAGATGCCCGACTCAATTCTTAAAGTGAAGTTAGATTCCGTTTTGGCCGAAGCACATATTTTATACAAATATGAGAAAGCTGCATGGATAGCCACTGATTTATCGCTTGAAAAAAGTGAAATTAGAACCAATTTCGGTTCGTATTTTATATATCAAGAAAACGAACTCATCAAAGCAATTATTATAGATAAAAAAAATCAGTTTTGTGTTGCAGAGTATATCTTTGAAAATGATTTTAGCAAGCCCAAACAAATTATAACCGAGAAAAGAACACTTTCGAACATTGAATTGAATTTAATAAAAGTACGAAATAGAATAACAGAAAATCTTTCGGATAGAAAGTACGAAATCTCAATTCCAAATGGCTACAACCCAAATTTGATAATGCTACCTTGGGGCGAAAAATTTAAAATGTATATGATAATGGGTACAACGCAACGTGATGTGATTCCTTTTGGTAACGATTATCTTTTTGTGTGTAATAAAGATGGTGAAATTGAAACCTGGACAAAATTTCATTCAAGATTAATACCAGGCTACACCAAAATTGCAGGAGCGAAGGTTAATGAGCTTACTCACAGCCACCTTCACACCACAGTTTTAATTACAGCAACTGACATATGCACCTTTATGTTATATGCACCATTATATGACATAAAAAGTTTTTCGGTTTATTCGCCTGCCATATCTAAATTTATGAAATACACGATTGCGAATAACGAAATTAGTTTTTATTAAATTTACTGCTCGGCCGTGTACCTGCTCGGCAATGCGTTCGACTAATGTTAACCCGAATTTAAAAAATTTGTATGCTTTTTACGCTAAAAATTCAGATAAAACCTTTAGGGATGCTTATTGAGGTGCAGAGTTGTTATTAATTAAATTAAACAGCACAATTTAAAACAGATATAACATTCATAACTTACTAATAATTAACACCATAAAAATAAATAAAAATGAAAAAACTAATTAATTTTGCTTTGCTAATAGTAACTTTATCATGCTCGGCACCAAAAAATGTAGGTACAAAACTGCTCGATAAAAATACATTTTTACTCACCGACATTTCGACCGACCCTACTTATGGCTTTTCAGAGAAAAACCCAATAATGGTAGGTGGTGCCCACAACAACGAAGGGCCATTGAACGAACGCAGGTTTTTAAACGCTCTTGCTGGACCTAACGGAGAACGCGTGAGCTATTATAGAGCAGGCAGTTGCTGCCCAACAAAAAGCAAAAATGGATTTATGGGCATGGCCATGCTCGACAACTACAGAGTTACATGGGAAGGGTCGAATGATACAGTTTCTATATATATCAACATGTATGACAAAGGCTCGTTAAAAGCACCGCTAGGATTTTCAATAAAAAAATGAAGCTAAAAAAAATAGCATATAATTCATGTTATATACCCCCCCAACATCTACCACAAAATTGGTATATACATTTACCATAGGGGGGCGATTGCATGCGTTGTGATATTTATCGAATTTTGTAATGTGAATTTCGATACATCAGAAACGAACACTTATAAACATAAATATCATGACAAAATACTTTATAATACCAGGATTTCAGGGCTCGGGTCCCGATCATTGGCAATCGTGGGTCGAACGTCAGAGCACTGCATTTGTTCGTATTGAACAAAAAAACTGGAACGAACCAAATATCGACGAATGGGCGGCGCAAATAGAAAACACGCTAAAAAACGAAAGATTATCGGAGGTGATATTGGTGGCACACAGCTTGGGCACACATGCAGTGGCACGTTGGGCACATAAATACAACAAAAAACCCAAAGCAGCCTTGCTAGTAGCCCCACCAAGTGCCGACAACGTAAGTATCAAAATCAATCCGAACTTGCACGTGGCCACCGACTTATACAAATTAAACTTCGAGACACAGCTCGTAACAAGTAGCAACGACCCTTGGATAAGCACCGAAACAGCACAACTTTATGCACAAAAATGGGGCAGCAGTTTTCTCAACATTGGCAATGCCGGACATATCAATCAGCTTTCGGGATATGGCGAGTGGCCGCTAGTGCTGCAATTGTTGGCACAACTCGATAAAAAATCGAGAAAAAGACATAATAATTCGTTAGCAATAATGCAACAAAACTTTATTTAGTGCTTGCAACATAAGACCAACCATGCAATCAAAGCAACAAATAAACTTTATTAGCAGCTTTGTGCACCAAAAACTTGGCGCATTATTATCAAACGAACAACATTACATCAGAAAAAAACAAAACACACACTATAAATGAACAACAAAAAAGCAGTTATGCTAGTGGCTCACGGAAGTCACTCGGCCGACGCACTAGCCGAATTCGCACAAATAGTTGAACTTTTGGGGCAACATTACCGCGAAGCTTTGGTGGTGGGTGCATCCATGGAAATAAATATGCCCGACATAGCAACAGCAGTGCAACAATTGAACGAAAAAGCAATTGAAGAAATACTTGTCATACCCTACTTTTTATATCGAGGGAGGCACACCAAAAAAG
>CAZEVV010000083.1:0-11189 GCA_964515675.1 uncultured Paludibacter sp.
TTTATTCTTTGTTCTTTGTTCTTTGTTCTTGCAGTAACTACAAAATATACTTACTTGCGCTTTGGAAATTTGCGAAACCAACTATTTATTTTTAATTTAATAACGCCCAAAAATGCTTCGCTAAAAATCCCGCCACTCATTTTTG
Source organism: uncultured Paludibacter sp. (assembly GCA_964515675.1). GTDB lineage: Bacteria > Bacteroidota > Bacteroidia > Bacteroidales > Paludibacteraceae > Paludibacter. The sequence goes on from CAZEVV010000083.1 coordinate 146, forward strand.
AAGTTCCTAATTCGCGATTGATAAAAATAATAGGTACTTCCATCAGAGTAAAACCACATTTATATGCCGTGAATTTCATTTCAATCTGAAAAGCATAGCCTTTAAATCGTATTTTATCAAACTCAATGGTTTCAAGCACTTCGCGGCGATAACATTTAAAACCAGCTGTTGTGTCGGCAATTTTCATTCCTGTAACAAAGCGCACATATTTCGAAGCAAAATACGACATGAGCACACGTCCAATGGGCCAGTTCACAACATTTACGCCCGACACATAACGCGAACCAATGGCAACATCGGCACCTTTATCGTTGCATGCGGCATAAAGTTTAGGCAAATCGTTCGGATTGTGCGAAAAATCGGCATCCATTTCAAAAATATAATCGTAAGTACGTTCCAAAGCCCACTTAAAACCAGCAATATAAGCCGTTCCAAGCCCTAATTTCCCTTTGCGTTCAACCATAAAAAGTCGGTCGGAAAATTCGGTTTGCAAGCGTCGCACAATGTCGGCAGTACCGTCGGGCGAACCATCCTCGATGATTAAAATATGCAAAGGCAAAGCTTGTGCAAATACTGCTTTTATAATACTTTCAATATTTTCCTTTTCGTTGTAAGTAGGAATAATGACCAATGCTGACGACATACAATATTGATTTTATTAGATATTTATATTATTTCTATTGAATTAGTTTCATGTTTAAAAAAAAACAACTAAACGGCATACACACGCGAAGGTTTGTAGCGTTCGAGTGCAACAATTTTCAAATCGTTTTCAACATCTACACCTTTATTTTTTAAACTTTTGGCAACAGTTTCATATGCAATTTCGGGCGTATTGTTTTCGCGACTTAAATGACAAAGAAAAATATTCTTCATTGTTGTGCAATAATTCTCGGCTAAAAACGCAGCCGTTTGGTCGTTGCTCAAATGCCCAGTATCGCACATAATGCGCTCTTGCAAATGCCTAGGGTACTTACCATTGCGAAGCATATATTCATCGTAATTTGCTTCGAAAATAAGATTTTCGGCCTTGCACAAAAATTTGGCAGCCTCTTGCCCAACATAACCCAAGTCGGTTGCAAATGTAAATGTTCGTCCGTTATATTCAACATAGTAGCCTACATTGTCGTGTGCATCGTGCGACACAGGAAAAGCCGTTACCCTAAAATCGCCCACTTGAACCGTTTCGCCTTTTTCGATAAATTTTCGACTCATCGTAAGTTTTTCGGTAACACAGTAACTGCTATCAATGCCTTTATGCACTTCGTTTGTTGTGTAAATAGGCACATAATGCTTTTCGCCAATTGAACCTACAGCGCGTATATGATCGGCATGGTCGTGTGTTACAAAAACCGCCCAAATGGCATTATAATCGAGCCCCAGCAATCGCAGTTGTTTACGTATGGTGCGCACTCCAATACCAGCATCAATTAAAATTCCATATTTATCGTTGCCAAGAAAATAACAATTACCGCTGCTACCACTTGCCAAACTCTGAAATCTTAATATATCGTGCATTGTTGAATGTAAAATTTATCTATTTATAATGAAAGCACAAAATTAGCATTAAATTTTACAAGACATCCTTTTTTAATCAGAAATAAAGTTAAGGAGTGAATAAAAAGCAATTTTTGACACTAACATAATTAAAAAAAGGAGAGCCACGCCCTCCTTTTTGCTAAAAACTTTATGATCGAAAACAATAAACCATTATCGTTGCATCAACACCCAAGCATCGGGGAAACGCGATTTGATTTGATTGATACGACCATGTGCTTGTTGATAATCGTTGAACGATGCGATAATTACGCGCAACATGTTTTGATCGTTTTCAACAACAAGTGCATTATTGCCTTCGTTTGAAAGCGTATTGCGCAAAGCACGCGCATTGTCGTGATTTTTGAAACTACCCACCACCACATGATACTTAAAGCGCATAGCATCAACATTCGTTTCGCCTTGTGCAGGCTTAAACGTTTCGTTGCGTGTAACTTCGGGCACAGCTGGCGCTACTGGTTGCGTAGGTTGTGTAGGTTGCGTTACCACAACTGGCGCTGGCTGCGTTGTTACCGTAGTGGTAGCAGGTGTGTTAGCACCAGGAATTGCTGTTACTTTTTGTTTTGATTTACATGCCGAAACCGTGATTAATACTACGGCCAACATCATTACTAATCGAATGGTTTTGTTCATAATTGTTTGTATTTACTTTGTTTGTTTTTTCTATTGTTAATTTTGCAACAACAAAGATGTGAATAAATTTTGATGCATCGCAAACCTTTAGATTATTTTTAATAAAAAGCAGGGCATTTAGCAATCAATTTTATATATTTTTACGGATTTAATTGGCTTATATTCATGTTTACTCGCAATTACACCTTAGTTATGCTATTTTTTTTTGCATACAACTTCCATACGCTATCAATCCTTCACAAAGCCTATTTTATTACGAGGTCTGTCGGTTTGTTTTCGTGCGTTTTGCAGCTCGGCGAGCGATTGATTGATAAGTTCCAATTGTGTGCGCGTATCTTCGTTTATGTCGTTGTAATCCACAAAAACTTCTTCGATGTATACTTTTAATGCTTTGAGTTCGGTTTGAAGTTGATTATTATCTTCGCTTGAATGAGGCAACACTATATTTCGCATTGCTACAAATGCACGTACAATTTGAATATTGACCTGAATTGCAATAGTGCTTCTTAACACGCTTGATAGCATTGTTACACCATGTTCGGTAAAAACGAATGGCAAAGCCGACTTTGGTCGTTTTGATTTCGATGTCGTCACAATTTGTGATGACATATTTATCCATTCTAAGTTAGAAAGTTGAAACATAAAATCATACGGAAAGCGTTCGGCATTATGTTTAACAGCTTGATTTAACACACGTGTTTCAACGCCATAAATATGGGCTAAATCACTATCGAGCACACTCGTTGTACACCATTTTTTGAGGTTTCAATTTGCAACCTCAAAACAACCGATTCTTTAACGCTTAATTGAAACAAACGGTACATATCTAGCTCCTCCCCAACTTGAGGTCGCAAATTGCGTCCTCAAGATTTTCCATTCATCAACATTTAGAATGAAAATCGAGCATCACTTTTTGTCCACGTATTGTGTGAATTTTATTTTGAATAACAGTTAGTTGTAAATCCTCAGTCATAAAAGCATTAAAAATTATGGTTTAAACATTATTTTTCGATATAAATGAATTTGCAAATATAAATACATTTTTCAAATTTCTAAACAATAGCATTAAACATCAATTCATTACAAAGCAAAGTTAAATGCTAAAACGCCATATTAAGAACAGCATAACTGCACAAACAGAAATAATTTTGAACAAAAGCTGGGCTTTTAGCAAACAATTTTGCATGAATGAATGTTAGTAGTGAAAACGAATCGGAATATTTTATTTACTAACTAAAATACATATTTGATTATGACATTCACACTACCCGCGCTTCCTTATGCACACGATGCATTGGAGCCTATCATCAGCAAAAAAACCATCGAATTTCATTATGGTAAACATCACCAAGCTTATGTCAATAATTTGAACGGCTTGGTTGGCGGCACCGAATTTGAAAATGCCGACCTCGACACAATTGTAAAAAAATCGTCGGGGCCAATTTTTAATAATGCCGCTCAAATTTGGAATCACAACTTTTATTTTCTTTCGCTAACGCCCTACAAAGGGTCACATCCTTCGGTTGATTTAATGAAAGCCATTGAAGAAACTTTTGGCTCGTTCGAAAACTTTAAAACCGAATTTGGCAAAGCGGCCATCACTGTTTTCGGGTCGGGATGGGCATGGTTAGTTAAAGATGCTAGCGGAAAATTGAGCATCGAAAAAGAAAGTAATGCAGGAAACCCTATGACGCGTGACCTTACGCCATTACTTACTTTCGACGTTTGGGAACATGCTTATTATATCGATTATCAAAATCGCCGTCCCGATTATGTAGCAGCATTGTGGGACTTGGTGGATTGGGATGTGGTATCGGCCCGCTATTAAAAAACGGAAAACATCTTCGCAAATTAAAAAAACACTTTATTTCGATAACAAAGGCTGCACATAAAAATGCAGCCTTTTGTTTTATGACAGAGTAAAGAGTAAAGAGCAAAGAGCAAAGACAAAAGAACAAAGAACAAAGAGTAAAGAGTAAAGACATAAGAGCCATGAATCAAGAGTCAAGAACAAAGAGTGGAAATTAAAGAATAAATACATAAGACATAAGAAGAATATGCTATCTCAAAATCAAGACAATTAAAACAAAAACAATCGCATAATTATTCACAACTGCAATAAAAATACTTTTTTTATAGCTATTCAATCATTTGAATGTAAATGTAGATGTTAATACTTAGTTTATTTGCTCGTTTTTTGTTATTTTTGCAGCCAAATAAAAATAAATCGAAATGATTTCAAAAATTATTGCTGATGAGCTTATCCAAAAAGCAAAAAAAGCCATCGACAAAGCTGACAATATAGTAATAGTAGTGCATGTGGGTCCCGATGGCGATGCCATGGGTTCGGCATTGGGATTGTGGCACTATCTGATGTGTATCGACAAATCGCCAACGGTAATTGTGCCAAACGCTTTTCCTCAATTTCTGGCATGGATGCCAGGTGCCGAAAACGTGCTTATATACGAAAGTCAAAAGGAAATTTGCGACACAACCATCGCATTGGCCGATACAATTTTTGCACTCGACTTCAATCAGCCATCGCGACTCGATAAGTTGGAGGCGGCTATTGTGGCATCGAATGCCATGAAAATTATGGTGGACCACCACTTACACCCAAGCGATTTTGCAAAAATATGCATTTCGTATCCCGAAATATCATCAACCAGCGAATTGATTTTCAGATTAATTTGCCGCATGGGCGATTTTTCGAAAATAAACATTGCTTGTGCCGATTGCATTTATACAGGCATGATGACTGACACGGGTGCTTTTACATACAACTCGAACAAACCCGAGATTTACAGCATTATTTACGAACTAATTAAACTGGGCGTTGATAAAGACGAAATATACCGCAAGGTTTTCAACAACAATTCGGTGGAACGTATGCGCTTACACAGCTATGCTATTTACGAAAAAATGAAAATCTACCCCGAATATTCAACGGCTATCATCACGCTTAGCTTGGCCGAGCTCAATCGTTTCGGCTACCAAAAAGGCGACTGCGAAGGCTTGGTAAATGCGCCACTTTCGATAAAAGGTATCGTTTTTTCGGTGTTTTTACGCGAAGATACCGACAAAATTAAAGTCTCGTTGCGCTCGCAAGGTAGTTTCCCTGCCAACAAAGTAGCTGCCGACTTATTTAATGGCGGTGGTCATCTCAATGCCTCGGGTGGCGAAAGTTATACTAGCATGCAAGAAGCACTCACGAAAATTGAAAATGCCCTCGACGATTACAAGGACTTTTTGTAGAAAAGCCCACCAACCCCTGTTTATTTCGATAGCTCTCAAGACATTTTTCATTTTTCATTTTTCATTTTTAAAACATGAAATACCTCATAATACTTGGCGACGGCATGGCCGATGAGCCAATAGAAAAACTAGGCAACAAAACTTGCCTGCAAGCGGCCAACAAACCGCACATCGACCAATTAGCAACCATGGGTCGCTCGGGATTGCTCGACACCATACCCGAGGGCTTTGCTCCGGGCAGCGAAATTGCCAACCTGAGCGTAATGGGCTACGATGTGCCTGCTGTGTTCGAAGGGCGAGGCTCGCTCGAAGCTGCAAGTATAGGCGTTGATATTGCCCCCAACGAAATAGCCATGCGTTGCAATTTAATTTGCATCGAAAATGGAAAAATCAAAAATCATTCGGCAGGACATATAAGCAACGAAGAAGCCGAAGAATTGATGATATTTTTGCAAGAAAAACTTGGCAACGAAATTGTGTCTTTTTATCCTGGCGTTTCGTATCGTCATTTATTAAAAATTAAAAATGGCAATAAAGCACTTAAATGTACACCGCCGCACGATGTACCTGGCACTGCTTTCGAAGATGTTTTGGTAAAACCCGAAAGCAACGAAGCCTCTGAAACGGCCATTTTGCTCAACAATCTTATTCGTCAATCGCAAGCATTGCTCGAAAATCATCCAGTAAATGTAAAACGTGCAGCAGCTGGCAAGGACAAAGCCAATAGCATTTGGCCTTGGTCGCCAGGGCACAAACCCAACATGAAAACTTTGCTCGAACTTTACAATCTCAACAGCGGATCGGTAATTTCGGCAGTCGACCTCATTCGTGGTATTGGTGTTTATGCCGGACTAAAAGTGATACTTGTTGAAGGTGCAACCGGACTTTGGAACACCAATTACGAAGGCAAAGCGCAAGCTGCTATCGAGGCCTTGCGCACCGACGACTTTGTGTATTTGCACATCGAAGCTAGCGACGAAGCGGGCCACGAAGGCGATGTAGATTTAAAAATTAAAACCATTGAGTTTTTGGACCAACGCATTGTGAAACCAATAATGGACGAACTTGCAACATGGGACGAACCTGTAACAATTGCTATCCTACCCGACCACCCAACGCCATGTGCTATAAAAACGCACACTTGCGAACCCGTGCCATTTGTAATTTACCGACCAGGCGAAACACCCGATGCAGTAACACAATACGACGAAGTGGCAAGTAGCAAAGGCAGTTATGGCATGCTCAAAGGCATGAAGTTTATGCAAACATAGATACAAAGATAAAAGTTTAATAAAATACAGCAAAATAAAAATCAAAAGCATGAAGTACTACAGCACCAACAAACAAGCACCCGAAACAAGTTTGGCCGAAGCAGTTATAAAAGGATTGGCCGATGACAAAGGTTTGTATATGCCCAAGGAAATCCCAGTGATTCCATCGGTTTTTTACGAAAACATCGACAAAATGAGCTTTCAGGATATGGCTTACACGGTGGCCTATATGCTTTTTGGCGACGATGTGCATGCCAATATGCTCAAAATGATTGTGAATGATACTTTGAGTTTTGATGTACCTTTGGTAAAAGTAGAAGATGAAATTTATAGTCTTGAACTTTTTCATGGCCCAACATTGGCATTTAAAGATGTAGGTGGTCGTTTTATGTCGCGCATGCTGGCTTATTTCATTCAGCGTCAGGAAAACAATGCACAAACTGTTAATGTGCTTGTAGCCACTTCGGGCGACACGGGCAGCGCTGTGGCCAATGGTTTTTTGGGTGTCGAAGGCATACATGTGCATGTGCTTTATCCCAAAGGTTTGGTGAGCCCTATACAAGAATGTCAGTTCACAACTTTAGGACAAAACATTACTGCTATTGAGGTTGATGGCACTTTCGACGACTGTCAGGCATTGGTAAAAAAAGCATTTTTAGATGCTGAGTTAAACGAAAAAATGAAACTCACATCGGCCAACTCCATCAATGTTGCGCGCTTTTTGCCCCAAGTTTTTTACTATTTCTATGCTTACGCACAACTCAAAAAAATATCCGAAACAGCAGCTGCCAACATGGTAGTTTGTGTGCCAAGTGGTAATTTTGGTAATATCACTGCCGGACTTATTGCAAAAAAAATGGGCTTGCCAGTGAAACGTTTCATTGCAGCCAACAACCGCAACGATATTTTCTTGCAATACCTCAACAGTGGCGAATATCAACCACGTCCATCGGTATCGACCATAGCCAATGCAATGGATGTGGGCGACCCAAGCAATTTTGCACGTGTATTAGATATTTACAATCACTCGCACGAAGCCATTTGCAACGAAATAAGCGGTGTAAGTTATACCGACGAAACCATTGCCGAAAGCATGAAAGCTTGTCGTGCCAACACAAACTATATGCTCGACCCCCACGGTGCTTGTGGTTATCAGGCACTGAAAGACGGATTAGTGGCAGGCGAAACAGGTGTATTTTTAGAAACTGCACATCCTGCAAAATTCAAAGATACAGTAGAACAAATTCTTGGCGAAAACATCGAAATTCCGCAAAAATTACAAGAATTTATGAAGGGAGAAAAACAAAGCATAGCAATGAGTAAATCGTTCGACGATTTCAAAAACTATCTTTTATCAAAATAACATCATTAAAACAAAAAATATGTTTTCAGGAATAATTGAAGAAGCTGCTAAAGTAGTGGCACTTCGCACCGACAAAGACAATTTACACATCAGCATGGAATGCACGTTTGTTGATGAGTTGAAAATTGACCAAAGTGTTGCACACAATGGCGTTTGCCTTACCGTGGTTGAAAAAACTGATAGCACCTACACAGTTACAGCTATCAAAGAAACGCTCGACCGCACCAACTTAGGTCATTTGGTTGAAGGCAGTAAAGTAAACCTTGAGCGCTCGATGTTGATGAATGGACGCCTCGATGGACATATTGTACAAGGACATGTGGACCAAACAGCCACTTGCACCAATATCGAAGAGGCCAACGGCAGCTGGTATTTCACTTTCGAATATGCTTTCGACCGCGAAATGGCAAAAAAAGGCTACCTCACAGTCGACAAAGGCTCGGTTACAGTAAATGGCGTAAGCTTAACGGTTTGCAACCCAACCGAAAATAGTTTTCAAGTAGCAATCATACCATACACTTACGAGTTCACCAACTTTCATCAGCTCAAAATTGGCAGTATCGTAAATATCGAATTCGACATCATTGGTAAATATGTGAGCCGAATGGTTGCGTTGAATTAAAAAAAAGCTACTCAATCGAAAACAAATTTTCTCTTTTTGGATACAAGAGGAGAATACTAGAAAAGCGAGTATTTTAAAAAAAACCGAAATGTCAAAAATGTACATTTCGGTTTTTTATTCAATCTAATAATAATCAAAACATTAACCAAACTACTTAAGTATTAGTTTTGAGCTATATCCTGTTTTTGCATTTTCGTCGGTAATATGCACCACATAAAAACCAGATGCAATATTATTTCGCTCGATTGTAATTGTTGATTGATTAAAAGGTTGGCTGTATATTTCATTTCCTCTCAAATCATAAATACGCAATTTCATTTTCTCGCGGTAATAATTGGCTGGCATTTTCACGCTAAAACTATTAGTGGCTGGCGATGGATATATTTCTACAATACCATTATGCAATAAATCATAGCTTTTTGATATTATACTTGGATTGGTTTGATTGTTTCCATCCCACACAAAATAGCTTTCTTTGTTAACATTCAAAATGTCTACTGTTTGAGCTTGTCCGCTACCTTTATTGAATATTACGTTTGATGCCAAAATTCCATTGGGGAATGTGAAAGTATAAAAACCATTGGCATCGGGTGTGCCTGTAATTTTCGTACCTGGCCATTCTCCTGCGTGTTTAACTATGGGTGTTCCACTCCATGCGTAGATAAATGGTGCTTGGTCGTAGCCTATAACTTTTACATGCACTACTAAAGCCGATGGCTGAGGAGCAAACACATAAGTTCCTGTAGCAACTTCAGATGTTTGACTAAGTTTATCTATCGCTATTGCTTTAATAGTTCTTGTAATATCTGTACCTGTTACATTGATAGGAGCTGTGTAAAGCGTCGAATTTGCATTAGGCGTTGAACCATCAAGTGTATAGTATATCTTTGTGTTTGGCTCTATAGGGCTTACATTAATTGTAATGGGGTTGTTTGTTCCATTAACAAATGTTTTGCTTGCAGGGCTAAAACTTACCACCGGAGCATCAAGTCCCATAGTGTAGTTTGCAGTTGCGATTGTAGAACTTAAACCTTTCGAATCGATTACAATAGCTTTAACTGTTGTGTTTGTTGAAACAGTAAATGCAGCTGTATAAGTTAATCCATTGCTAGCAGAAGGATTTGAACCATCGATTGTATATTTTATAGTTGTTGGAGTATTAACCGAACTACCAGTAATTGTTACTTGGAATGGGTTTGGATACTTTCCTGATGCAGGGCTTATGCTTACAGTCGGATTAGGGTCTTCTATTGCTTCTTGTTTTCCATCGTAGTTGCCCTGAGGAACATTTACAGATGAGGAAGCATAAATGTATCGTCCATCTGTTCCAATTTTTCCTGGAGCAGGTGTTTTGGCAGTAGATAAAACATAAACTCGGACATTGCCTTTTCCCGACTGACTAACGGATAAAGTACCATTTGTAACTGTTTTCACATCACCTGTAACCACATCAGTATAAGTTCCGTTTACAATACCTGTAAAAGTAGCACCGCCAGATATACACACCAAAGCATAACTATCGGTTGTAGCATCGGTATAGCGACGTTTGAAAGCGAAACTACCAGTGCAACCAGCAGTTGAATACTGACCTTTGCGCAAAGCAGGCACGGCCATACGTATTAAATTTAAACGCTGAATGTGCAATGCCAACGGATGTTTAAGTGTGACGGCCATATTGCCAGTAGCATTTGTATATTTAGCAAAATCAGTTGTTTGTACACCACCCGTAATATATCCTCCAAAATAAGCCCTTCCCGTTTCGTTAAGTGGAGCATTAGGTCCAACATCAATCACTTTGCCTTTTTTAAATTCAATTTCGCTACCATAATACAAACAAGGAATACCGCGGAATGTAAAAATCAGGCTCAAATTCTCAGCCCACACGTCTTGCGGCTCTGCAAATCGCTGATTTTCTGGAGCTCCATCAGGAGCATAATCATGCGAATCAATATATGTAACATTCCAAGTTGCATCATTATACGCCCAATCGCCACCTTTAGCAGTATTAAAAGCATCATGTGCATTTTTAAAATTCCAATGCATTGGAAAGTCGATAACACTTAAGCCCGAATACATCGAATAATCAGGTGTTCTGTAGTTATTTCCATCAAGAAAAGCATTGTTCGAACTGGGCTGATTGCTAGTACTACTATTATCGTTATAGTTTTGCATGCAGGCAACATCGTTAGTCCCTGGCGTTGGGTAAGTACCTCCAATCACTTTGTTTTGATATTGCGTTACATCGTGGCTCCAATCGTAATGCTTACTATCTTTCCATGTATAAAAAGGAGTTGAGAGGGCTGGCACACCTCTATTCCATATTTCACGAACACGTGTTGCAAT
>CAZEVV010000084.1:0-4182 GCA_964515675.1 uncultured Paludibacter sp.
GACTTGTATCGCCCTTCGCATGCCGATTTCACTTATCAACAAAAGTATGGCATACGCGACCACCGTGGTGGCGGACGTAGCTCGGCGCGCGAAACAGCGGCACGTGTAGTGGCTGGTGCTGTGGCCAAACTTGCTTTGCAACAATACAACATTAGCATACTGGCTTTTACCTCGCAAGTAGGACATATTGCCATGCAAACGGATATCGAAAATGCCGATTTGTCGAAAATAGAAAACAATATTGTGCGCTGTCCCGAACCCGAAACAGCCGAAAAAATGATAGCTTACATTCACGAACTGAAAAAAGAGGGCGACTCGATAGGCGGCATTGTGAGCTGTGTGGTAAAAGGTGTGCCCGTAGGTTTGGGCGAGCCTATTTTCGACAAATTGCAAGCCCGATTGGCTGCTGCTATGCTGAGCATCAATGCATCGCATGGTTTCGACTATGGACGCGGATTTAAGGGCGTTGCCAAAAAAGGCTCTGAATTGAACGACCCTTTTGTGATGGGCGACAATGGCATAAGCACAAAAACCAATCACTCGGGCGGCATTCAAGGTGGCATTAGCAACGGACAAGACATTTATTTCCGTGTATTGTTTAAACCCGTGGCAACCATATCGAAACTACAAGATACGGTTGACAAAAACGACCAAGAAGTTTCGCTCGAAGCACGCGGCCGACACGACCCCTGCGTTTTGCCACGCGCAGTGCCCATTGTGGAAGCCATGGCTGCCATCACTTTGCTCGATTTAATATTGACACAACAAAAAAACTAAAATTCATAAAAACACAATTAAAACATTTATCATGAACAAGTCAACCATTAAACTAATAGCCATTATTGGGGCATTAGTTTTTATAGTATTTTTTGGAATTTCGCGCTACAACGGCTTAGTAACAAATGAAGAAGGCGTAAAAGGACAATGGGCCAATGTTGAAAATCAATACCAACGTCGTGCCGACTTAATTCCCAACCTTGTAGCAACAGTTAAAGGTTATGCAGCACACGAAAGCGAAACCCTCGAAGGCGTAGTGGCAGCGCGTGCCAAAGCAACACAAATGACAGTGTCGGCCGACAACCTCACACCCGAAAAACTGCAACAATACCAAGCAGCACAAGGACAGTTGAGCAGCGCATTGGGACGATTGCTTATGATTACCGAAAATTATCCCGACTTAAAAGCCAACCAAAACTTCCTCGAATTGCAAGCGCAACTCGAAGGTACCGAAAACCGCATCACTACTGAGCGCGGCCGATTCAACGATATGGCAAAAGCTTTCAATGCATCAATACGCAGATTGCCCAACAATGTTATTGCTGGTTTTGCTGGATTGGAACGCATTCCGTATTTCGAAGCTGAACAAGGCTCAGCAACTGCACCTAAGGTTGAGTTTTAAAATAGATTAATAAACATTATTGATTAGTTATAATCCATGCACTTCCAGCTCTTCACCCGATAGGTGTCGGGATAAGCAAGAAGCTGAGGCATTTGAAAACACAAAATATAATGAAACGATTTACAAACTTACTAATTTTAGCATTGGCGTTAACCATGGCATTGCCATTGGCTGCTCAAAAACGACCCAAAAACATTATTTTCCTTATTGGCGATGGCATGGGCGTTGCACAAGTTTATTCGGCTATGGTGGCCAACAAAAACCACCTCGAAATGGCTACAATGAAACATATGGGATTGGTTAAAACCTACTCGTCGAGTCATTTCACCACCGACTCGGGTGCAGGCGGCACAGCCTTGGCATGTGGCGTAAAAACCAAAAATGGAATGATAGGCATGAACCCCGATTCGATTGCGGTTCAATCAATTTTAGCACTTGCAGGCCTCAATGGCTACGCAACAGGTGTAGTTGCTTCGTGCAACATTACACACGCTACGCCTGCGTCATTCGTTGCGCACCAAATCGACCGCAAAATGTACGAAGAAATTGCAGCCGACTTTGTGAATGCCCCACTCGATTTGTTTATTGGTGGCGGTCGCAAAAATTTTGAAGACCGTGCCGATGGCCGCAATATTAGCAACGAGTTAAAAGCAAAAAACTTCAACATTGTGTACGACATGGCAAGCATAAAAGCACACCAATCGGGCAAAATTGGTGCATTGCTTTACGAAGAGCACAACCCTGCAATGCCTGCGCGCGGCAACATGCTACCCGAAAGCACAAAGGAAGCCATTCGCATACTTTCGAAAAATAAAAAAGGTTTCTTCTTGATGGTCGAAGGTTCGCAAATTGACTGGGCTGGACACGACAACAATGCCGACAATATTATTTTGGAAACCCTCGATTTCGATAAAGCTGTTGGCGCTGCACTTGCATTTGCACGTAAAAACAAAAAAACACTCGTAATAGTTACTGCCGACCACGAAACTGGCGGTATGACATTGCCCAATGGCAACATAAATCGCGGCACAGTAAAAGCCGCATTTAGCACCAATGGCCACTCGGGCGAGCCTGTACCTGTATTTGCTTTTGGTCCTGGTGCCGAGGAATTTATGGGCTTCATGGAAAATATAGATTTCAAACCTAAAATGAAAAAATTACTTCGCTTAAAATAAAAAATCGGTGTAATTTTTCGAAACACACATAAAAAACCGTCGCTACCAATGCCCAAAAGCATGCGTGTAGCGACGGTTTTTTGTTATTGTACAATTACAGTATCCGCTAGCGCAGATTTGCAATACGTACTAGCATTTAAAGACAGGGATTTCAAATCCCTGGCAGCAAAAATACAAAATAATTAAATTCAGATTTACTAAAACAATGCTATACATAATACCAATTGTTTATTTCGAAATTCAGCATAGCGGAACAAAGTAAATAGGACAATGAGATTCTCCTACCCGCCAAATGTAGGATTGAATTTGGACTATATCGTTTTTGTAATCAGCATCACCATTCAAAATAACTTTTTGTTAAATAAATTTAAAATATTTAACAGCCAGCATTCATTTAAATTATTCAACTATATTTGCAAAGTTTTAAGCAATGCAATAAGCATAATGAAATAAACATGCAGAAATTAAACAAATGCTTAAACAGGGGTAAACAATTATAGTTTAGCACTATAAAGGCTTGCCACACATTTTGTAGTATCTACCCTTGGCGGGATTGAAAAATGATGTTTGGAAATGCAAACAAACGAACTCCACATCATTTTTTTCAAAAAAGGCAGTAGCTTGTAGCTTAATTATAGTTATAAGTTCACAAAAACATTAAGCCAAACATGCCATTAGTTGTACTACCAAATAAAAATTTTAAAAATGCTTTTTGCCAAATAGATGCTTTTGATCTTTTCAAAACCGTCTAAACGCTCCATTTATTGGGGGATGGTTTGGTAAGCTAAGATTTTCTGTAACACAGTACGAACACCAATTAGGATTTGCCACCTGCCGAGCGATGTTTGCACCCAGCCAACAGAAAACAAAAAAGCCCTTGCAAAAAGCAAATGCCGAAAAAGGAACGAGCCAGTTTTTTTTCGCAACGATGAGTTAATTAACCGTTAATAAACCCAATGTATCACATCTAACATTTTTACAAAGGCAATACAAAAGTAATAAAGTTTTGGTTAACCAAAAGTAGCGATAATGCTTTTTTAACCCGCAAGGCTAATGTTTAACACAAATAAGTGTGCGCTGATTATCTGTTGCAACACATATGCCACCACTATTCTGTTTTTATCGCATTTTTACAAGCTGAATACTTTATGATACAAAAGAATGCTGAACTTCAGCAAAGTAAAAAAAATGAATATCTGTGTATTTTGGCCTAAGAATCCAAAGCCAGATGTTCGAAAAAAAATATCAATATGAAAAAACAAAAATCCTATATTTTAGTATTTATGTCGTTAACAATGCTCGTATTTATGAGTTGCGACGATAAATTAGGCAATAACTCGTCCAACGACCCAATAGCAGAACCGTTGAAGGAAATTGCCATTGAGATAAGTCAAGAGAAAGAAAATTATCAGTTTATCGAATCGATTTACGAAGATGGCAATGCTGAATTTCTGCAAGGCGATTACGTTCAAAATGTACCGCAAAAAGTAAGAAGCATGCGCATTGCAGCCTCCCAAGCGGGCGACACAATAAGAAGTGCCGATGAGATACCTGTTTACACCTCCGAAGAAATAAATCAGAAGATTTATATGGATGGCACATACAGAT
>CAZEVV010000084.1:4192-11112 GCA_964515675.1 uncultured Paludibacter sp.
TCATACATTACTTGGAGATGATTTATATGCAGATAAAAATGAAGAAGAAATAATGAGACGTTTCTGTTGGGGAAAAATACTTGACTCTTTTTGTGGTATAAGTGGTATAATTAGCCAATCTTAAAATAATTAAGAAAAATAAATATATGGCAGAAGAAATAAAGAAGAAAATTTATATGGATTGCACATACAGATACCTCAATTTGAACACAACACCTGCCGACAGCAATGCTTTCAACGACCTGAATGTACACAAGCAGCCAGTAGAAGAAATTGTAACAAAAACAATTTTAATGAATGGCGTTGCCTATTTGTACAACTACAAAGGTGATGTTATACATACCGAAGATACCGGCGATGTGAACTACTCAGCCATTCTTGATTCGATTAGGAGTGCCATGGCTAACGAAACCAACAACGAGTCGTCGCCACAAGGAGTAAAAGCATTACAAGCACGCCAACTTACCAAAGCTCTTAAAAGTGCACAAGCCTCGGGTATGCGAATGCTAAGTCAAACAAGCGACGAAATCGTGATGGAAATAGACTTGGGTGTTAGCACCGAATCATCATTGCCACAGCGCGTTAAAACATCGGTACAACGAAAAGCCATTATGCGTTTCAGCGGCGATATGACACGAATGATAGAGCAAAAAGTTTACGAAAACAGCCAATTAACTTCGTTGGTAAGCTACCAGTATCAAGCCGATAATGAGCAGCAGTTTAGCAAAAAAGCACCATCGGCCGTAAAAAGTTATTTACCAAACACAAGCGTAAAAAGTGTAACTATTAAATCACTTCGAGTTAAAAGCAATGGCACGCCATACGTTTCGGTTACAAAAGAGAATTACAAGAGAAACAAAGTAACAATTAACTTATAAAAAATTCAAAACAGATGAAAACAAAAATCAGTATATTTGCAATTACACTGTTTGCATTTGCCTTTACGTTAAAAATTTATGCACAAAGTAATAACTACTATGTATGGATACATGGTCTTGGCGGCAAGGATAAAAACAGTTGGACAATTTATCAAAATGTCTTCACTCCGACCAATAGTGTACGACCAGAGTATGAAAGTAATAAAGGAATTGAATTAATAGCAAATGGATACATGAACGAGAATAGAGATGCATTTGGAAGAAATACAATTCTTATTGGGCACAGCATGGGTGGTTTGGTGGCTCGCCAATTGGAGCGTAATCACTCCTCTTCGATAAAAGGGATTATAACGATTGGTACTGGGCATCAAGGGGCACAGTTTGCCAAAGAACTTCGCAATGGATTGCTAAACAATCTAAAAAATAAAGTTATGTTACGAGTTAATTCGTGTCTTACTACTACTACCATTGCATTAGGATTTACATTTCCAGGGATAAGTCCAGCTTTAGTAAACACTCGAAATGTTGTTAATGGTATAACAGCAATTTTTGCAAGCCCAATTGGAGATATTGCGCTAAATGAAATTGCTGGAGGGATATATCATCCTGATCTAATAAGAGATTTGCAGCCCAATAGTGAATTCTTTAAAAGACTCGAACAGCGAAAAATCAATGTGCCAATACTCACATTTGCCTCGGAAGAAGACCGTTGGCAAATTGCGCGTACAGCTTATTGCGCGAAAAATTATGAAAAACTTGCAAAAGATGAAAATATAAATAATGATGGTAGGTTTGACATGATTGGCTATAACGTTTTAAACACAACCAATAATGTTATAAAGACAGGCGGTCATGTTCATTCAGGTTTTGCAGTGGCGTGTGGAGTAGGAGGTTTTTTCAATCCAAGTCTTTGGGCCGCTGCGGCAGCACATGGCGTTGCAGCTGCTACCTGGTATTCAACATCTGGTTATATCGACAATGGTTTGGATTACGACCATGCAGAGTTGGTTGGAGCAACTCGTACGGTAATTGTAACCAAGGAATTTAAATTTTTGTGGAAAAAATGGACAGAAGATATACCAATTCAAGTCGCCGAACCCCACGATGGCGTAGTACCTGTTAAATCGCAGCAACTCTTAAAATCGAGAGGTAACAATGTTATTTGGGCAAATACTAGCATTAAAGGTGTAAACCATATGGAGCAGAGAAATCATCCAAATACAAAGAGAGAGTTTGATGCTGTTTTAGACGGAAGGTCATATAGACCAGATATTTTTGACAAAAAAAGATAGTAAACAATCACTTTACAGGGTAGTATGACCCTGTAAAGTGATAATAAAAATAACTGGTTGTCTGCTTAGAGCAAGTCGAAAAGCATAACTTGTTGATAATTAACCAATGGACATTATGCGTAAGTGACTGATAAACAGATATGTAAAGATACAGCTTATTCTAAGCAGATAAGCACTTAAAAATAATTATGAACAACAAAATAATAATTTGGAGCTTTGTTTTATTACTTATAACTTCATGCACAAGTTGCAATGATGAGAATATCTCTGTTGATAATAACATTTATTGGAGAAACAAAATATGTGGAAAAAAATTGATATTCGATGATGGGGTTGGTTATCCTGTTTATAAAAACACGGTAGTTTTCCATAGTACGCCCGAACCTTGGGGAGATATTCGAGAAAGTATCCTGCATGGATTAGATACCGAAACAGGAAAAGAAAAATGGCGTTTAACCAACGCTGATTTTGCCCAAAAAAAGAGTTTAGTATTTAACAATATTTTTGGCACTTTTCAGTCAAACAATATCCTTGTAGCTAGTGATGATGTAAACACTGCAAAAAATGAATCTATTGATAAATACGAAAGGTATATATTTGGTATTGATATTGACAAAGGAAAAGTGCTGTGGGTAACACCATTCCCAAATGAATATAGAGCAATGGGTAATATGATTAAAGGAACTGGTAGGTTCACGTATGTGAATGCAAATAATTATAACAAATGCTCTTTATTGAAAGTCAACATTGAAACAGGCGAATTAACATCTGCTATTGATGTAGTAAGTAATGTTGACTTACCCGAAGAAATCAATGCATTAAACCCTGAGTTTGCAGGTTTTTATTTTACTGATATTTATCAAAACAGTGATGGCGATGATATGGTTGCACTAAGTTTAATGCCTTATATCCCGGATAAACCATATATGTCAGTACTATACGTTTATAATTTAACAAAGAAATCAAAAGTTTATACTACCACGGTAACTATGGACGGAAGTAATTTCTGGATATATCAGTTGAATGGCAAACTTGTTATGGGCTCACAAAAAACAGCTTTTTGCTACAATGCTTTCGAGAACAAAAAGTATTGGGAGAAATCGGTGGTGCTGAACGATGGTGTAGGATTTGGTAGCGGAAATGACGAAATACTCCAAGTGATGGCTTACGATAATATGGCATTAATATTTTGCGTGGATAGGTTGGTATGTTTTGATATTAATACCGGAGCATTGAAATACAATGTAATTGCCAGCCATGCACAGGCAAAAATTGTAGATGGAGTGATGTATAATCAAGATGACAACGACCTTGTAATGCGCGATGTCTATACAGGAAAAGTATTGAAACGCTATGCTACAGGCATAAACGAAGAAGGATTTGCACGCACTCGTCCCAATGTGGTGGATGGCCGAGTGTATATTCACAGCTACACACATGCCTATTGCATAAAAGCGTGGGGAAGATGAGGAATGCAACAACTGTACCCGTACCACAACCACACGATGGCATTGTACCAGTGGCATCGCAGCTGCTCGACAAGTGAAAAGGAACGAACGTAATCTGGGCAAACACCACCATCAAAGGTGTGAACCATGCGGAGCAGAGGAATCATCCGAATACAAAAGAGGAGTTTACATTCGCTTTGTAAACAACTACTTATGACGAATAATTAACAAAAATACTTGCAAGGTGGTAATTATAATCCACCTTGCAATATAGTATTGACAATTATGATATTAACGTTGTCATTATTCTGGCTTTTAAATTTTTAATTTATATAATATTTTAGGAGTAAATTATTGAAGATAACAAAAACAAATTTTTGATGATAAAAACACTTTTAAAAAACAAAACAAAATGAATAGTTTAACAAAAACATTTAAATATCTGACATTGATATATTGTGTATGTGCCATATATGGCTGCGGCGATTCAGTTGAAGTTAGCCGAATTGAACTAACAAAGCAGGAAAAAGGCTTATTTCCATATTCAAAAGGTCAAAAAATTGAGTTTGTACACTCAAATGGTTATCAGTTTCATTTAACCGTATCAAATGTCGATTATAAATTTTACCGTTATTACGAAACACCATCTGAATGTTGGTTTTGTGGGAATTCAGGAAATTATGTACTGTATGAAATGAAACACCTCGTTTTAACTTCGGATTACCCAAAACTAGAAATTGAAATTGATTATGGTGCATTAACTAATCCATTTGTTGATGTTGATGACTCAACATTAACTACCAAAGCTAAGTTTCTTAATGATAAAATTGACAAAAGTTTAAGTTTTACAGTCAATGGGTCTTATACTTATTCAAATACATATGACAAAAACTTAAACTATAGTTGCAATGACGAAACTGTAAAATGTTACGAGTCGATTGAAATTAATAAAAAAAACTATAACAATGTGGTTGAACTAGAATCATATTACTATAACGACTCAATATACTCCTCCGTAAAATCGGTTTTATATAATGCTAATGGATTGTTACAAATAAAATTAAGTAAAGATGAATCATATACAATTAAATAATCAAGCAGTTGCAATACTAATACTTAGCCTAGTTTTTTTGCTAGGTTCGTGCGAAGAAATCGAAAACATTGAGGGCAATAAATATTATATGGTTGATGATGTGCGAAAATACATGGTTGACACAACTCAAACCAGTTTTGATATGACTGATAATAATCAAATTACCGAAACTTTTTATATTGACAGAAGTGGATTCAACTATAGTGACCGACCATATTATCACTATCTTTCTTCATTTCAAAGTATGGGATATAGACAAGGGAGAGCATTTGCCGAAAATTTCAACATAGCTTACAAATCAAGCTTTAGTGGTTATGATTTCAAATTTGAGCTAACAGGTTGGATGGACAATGTTACGATTCTTATTGTAAAATGGGGCGAAAATAAAGTAAAATCTGGCAAAAGAGAATGGTCTGAAAACGACTATTGGTTTGTGTACGATTTTGCACAAAAAAAAATTACTTCGAAAATAAAACCCCAAATTGTATTTCACGATTCAATGACACTTAAAAACAAAACTTATTACGACATAATTGAAATTGATTTTTCGAAATTGAGTAAAACTAAACGAGAAAACGCACCATTGAAAATATACTTTGCTGGAAAAGTAGGCCTAATAAAATTTGTACCCTTTGATAATGTTGAACTAATTCGAAACAACTAAAAATCTAAGCTTGACAAATTCCTTATAAAAAAACTATCAATAAACATCCACCTTTGCCAAGATATTTTAATACTTTTGTGCAACTTATTGAATTTTTATAAAACAAACAGTTTAGCACAACAAATAAAATAATTTTATGGAACGAAAGACAATCGGAATTCACGAAAAGCTACCCGTGTTACAAACACTGCCTTTGAGTTTGCAGCACCTCACTGCCATGTTTGGCGCAACAATATTGGTACCCATACTTTTGGGTGTCGACCCCTCAATAGCATTGCTAATGAATGGTATTGGCACAATAATCTACACCTTAGTTACTAAAGGTGGCATACCCGCTTATTTGGGTTCGAGCTTTGCATTTATTGCGCCTGTAATGCTTATAAGCACAAGTTATGGAGGTTTTGCACATGCGCAATCGGGCTTTATTTTCTTCGGTTTGTTTTTTATACTTATTTCTTTCATTGTGTACAAATGGGGCATTGCCTGGATAGATGTTGTAATGCCACCAGCTGTTATGGGCGCAGTGGTTGCCATTATTGGTCTCGAATTGGCGCCAGTTGCAGCACAACAAGCGGGTTTGGCACCATGGCCTACACCACAAGGGCAAGTAGTACAAGCCTTTACGCTCGACTCGAAAACGGTTTTCGTATCGCTTTTTACCCTTATTGTTGGCATTGTAGGGTCGGTTTTATTTCGTGGTTTTATGCAAATTATACCCATTCTGTTTGCTGTAGTGGTAGGCTATATTGCTGCCTTAGCAATGGGAATGATTGACACAGAGGCTATTTCGAATGCTGCATGGATAGCAATTCCCAAGTTTCAGGCACCCGTTTACGACACGCAAGCCATTTTAATTATTGCACCAGCATGTTTGGTGGTTTTGGCCGAACACATAAGTCATTTAATAGTAACCGCCAAAATTACCAACGAAGACCTAATGAAAAACCCTGGACTGCATCGTTCGCTTTTGGGCGATGGCATAAGCAATGTAGTTTCGGGCTTTGCGGGTTCGCCACCCAACACCACTTATGGCGAAAACATTGGTGTTATGGCCATTACAAAGGTTTATTCGGTTTGGGTAATACGCGGAGCAGCCATTTTGGCCATAGCATTTTCGTTTATTGGCAAAGTTTCGGCAGCCATCTCCACCATACCACCAGCCGTAATGGGCGGCATCACTATCTTGCTTTATGGCGTAATTGCAGTACAAGGTTTTCGTATGTTTGTTGAGCAGAAAGTCGATTTTAGTCGCAACCGCAACATGGTATTGGGCGCTGTAACATTTGTAATAGGCGTAAGTCATGCCAGCATATACATTGGCACAGTACAACTTAAAGGTATGGCTTTTGCAGCAGTAGCCGGCATTGTACTTTCGTTAGTGTTTTGGGTTTTGGATAAATTTAATGTGATGAATGATAAATAGAGTTTTGTGTTTTGTGTTTCGTGTTTCGTGTTTCGCGTTTCGAGCTTGCCTCCTCCCTCATTCTTCATGAGGTAAACCTCCCTCATTCTTCATCAGGTAAATCTGAGGTACGAGGGAGGTTT
>CAZEVV010000085.1:0-11056 GCA_964515675.1 uncultured Paludibacter sp.
ATTGAACATATAATGTTCAATCGACAGAGCCTGACCGTAATATCTTATATTGCGGTGATGTTTAATTACAGAGCAACAACAGTTGTGTCAACAACAGCAGAATCAGCAACAACTGAATCAACTACTACTTCTTCAACAACAACTGAGTCTACGTTTTCAGTAGCTTCTTCAGTAGCTTTAGGAGCACAAGAAGCGAAAACCATTGCTACAGCAAAAAACAAAATTACTTTTTTCATTTTTTTTACCTTTTAAAAATTTAACATGTTTGTAATGCAATTCAAAATCGGCGCAAAATTACATCATTTTTTCGTATTTGATACATCATTTTGAAAATATTTTAGTTAAATATTTTTTTAGCATTCATTTTGTTTATTGTTTGTGTTTGATGTTGTTGTAATGTGTTGTATTTTAGTTGTTTGTGTTTGAGCGGCGCATTCGCATAAATGTTGTTTTTTTTGTCGAATTTTTGTCATTGTTATCAAAAATCAACCCTTAGCTTCGAACTTTAGTGATTTTTACTCGAAATTGTGTTTTCGATGTATTGTGCAACAAAAAAAGTGAGCCAATATTTCGGCCCACTTTCTCCATTTATGTGATGTTTTTTATCATTTCTACTATTCAACTTTCTTTTTGGAACGAAGCTTTTTAACAGTTTCCTGCAATTCTTCTATTTCCAATTCTTGATTGTTGATGGTTTTAAGCAGTTCGTTCAACTCTTCGTTTTCGATAGTGCTTGGATATTGTGCGTCCACTCTGACCAGAAAATCGGATAATACATTCATATAATTCATAAATGCTTCGTATGCCGATTCGTAATGTGTACCATAGGCGTCTTTATGACTCATATATCTAAAGTGGTCGGTGCTTTGTAGCAAAAGCCAATCTTGTTTCAAGGGTCTGTCTGTACACAAATTCACGCGTTCGCTCACCGCATATAGTTTGCGTAGTGCTTCTTGTTGTAAGTCGTTGCCCTGCCATGCGCTAATGTCTTTGTCGTTGCCCACCCAACTCATAGGGTAGGGGATGGTGAGCGTGTCAATAGCTTCTTGTTTTTTGCAGGCTTCGGATGGTAACACAAAACCCAAACCCTGCTCCATGGCATGGTATGGTAATGCCTTAAGAAAATCGAAAATACCTGTAAATGCAGGGTTTGTAATACCGAAAACTTCGAGTCCCATACCCAACGATATGGTGTTTTGCTCAGCAGGTAAGGCATTTATCGATGCTACAAATTTTTCGGCCGTTAAGCTTAATTGTGTAAAACGGAAGGCCAAATCGTCGCTCAATTTGTGGTTGCGTACAATAATTTTGTGCTTGGGCAAAAAGGCATGTTTGTATATATAATTCGGACTTTTCCAGCCCATAATATATTTTGCTTCGTCGATAATGCTGGCTTTTAAACCTTCGTTGGCTGTTCGAGCTCCAATTTCGTCGGAATAAATTAGTTCGGCATTGAAGAAAGTGCTGCAAGTTTTGTTGAAGAGGCTTTTAATTTTTTCGGCATGTAATTTTATCTGACGCGAAAACTCTTCCTCGTCGTGCAGCGAAGCCAATGAGTGTGCGTATGTTTCGGATAAAAATTCGATGCTTCCAGTGTTGGCAAGCTCTTTAAGAAGGTCGATAACCTCAGGGGCATAGTGTTCAAGCTGTTCGAGCGTTACACCCGAAATGGCAAATGCGCATTTGAACTTGGCATTTGAGCTGCGCACCATTTCGCGTATGGTTTGCAAAGCTGGAACATAAGATTGTTCAACAAGAAAACGAATTTTTTCTTCGTTCTGAAAATCATCGTAGTAATAATGATCTTGTCCTATGTCAAAAAAGCGGTAACGTTTTAGTTGAACCGGAATGTGAATTTGGAAAAATAGACAAATGTTTCGCATATGAGTGTGTTTTTTGTTTTCTATTATTATCTTTAGTATTCAATTTAAATTGTTCATTAGTAAAAGTTTATAAAACTTTGTTGTAAATTTCGCGTACTTTCAATCCTGCATCATACCATTTTATGTTATTTACTTCGTCGCGACCTAAATTTCGTAAACTATCGTACATAGCTGGATTTTTGACGATTGCATATATGGCATCCGCCATCGCTTCAATGTCCCAGTAATCTGTTTTAATGGCATGTTGAAGTATTTCGGCACAACCCGATTGTTTCGAAATGATGGACGGCGTGCCAACTTGCATGGCTTCGAGTGGCGAAATGCCGAAAGGCTCTGATACCGATGGCATAATATACACATCGCTTTCGGCTAACATTTCGTGCACTTGTCGTCCTTTCAAAAAACCTGTAAAATGAAACTTATCCGAAATGCCACGTTTTGCAGCTAGATCAATCATTGCGTTCATCATATCGCCGCTACCAGCCATAACAAAACGTACGCCTTTGGTTTTTTGTAACACCAGGTGGGCGGCTTCAACAAAGTATTCAGGCCCTTTTTGCATGGTAATACGCCCCAAAAATGTAACTACTTTATCGTTGCGTTTTGTTTTTGTAAAACTATCAGCATTGTGTAGTGGCTCAACAGCGTTGTGCACAGTTGTTACTTTGTTGGGGTCTTGATGGTACTTTTCGATTACAATTTTACGTGTTAAATTACTTACCGTAATAATATGGTCGGCCATGTCCATGCCTCGTTTTTCGATGCCATAAACTGTAGGGTTTACTTGTCCGCGACTGCGGTCGAAATCGGTTGCATGTACGTGTATTACCAGTGGTTTTCCACTTATTTGCTTTGCAAACACCCCAGCCGGATAGGTAAGCCAATCGTGCGAATGTATAATGTCGAAATCGAGTTGGTGGGCCAAAACGCTTGCCACGGCTTCGTAGTTGCCTATCTCTTCAATCAAATTATCGGGGTATCGGCCCGAAAAACTGATACAACCTAAATCGTTTGTATGTATGCGCGAAAAATTGTATTTTATACCATTGCGCAACCAAAAATACTCGTCGGGATGCATCTGACTGCCAATGCGTTGGTTTACATGCTGCCAATCGTTCTCTTTCCAAACCACAGGCACATTGCATGCGCCAATAATTTTCAGGAAACTCTGATCTTCGTCGCCATAGGGCTTCGGAATTACAAATGTAAGCTCCATGTCGTTTTGCATTGCCATGCCTTTTGTTAGGCCATAACTCGCAGTGCCTAACCCTCCCAAAATATGTGGTGGAAATTCCCACCCAAACATAAGTGCTTTCATTTAATCCTCTTTTTCAACTTTGTTCAACATTTCAAGTACTCTCAAAACCTCGGCAACACTCATTGCAAACGACATGCCGCCATGTCCCTTGTAGGGTGGATTGCCATCGAATAATTCGGGAATTGTTCCAACACAAAGTTCTGACATTTCGCTTTCAATTCCTACAATCATTCTTTGTATAAATGATATACCACTTTTTTTGTAAATTTTTAAATACGATGTTGCAAATGCACCAAATGTAAATGGCCAAACAGGACCGTTGTGGTAGTTGCGATTACGCTCGCGCATGCCGCCAATGTACACAGGGCGGTACGAACCACTTTTGGGACTTAATGTGCGTAAGCCCTTGGGCGTAAGCAATTCTTTGGTGCATATGTCGAGTATCGATTTTTGTTGTTTTGCGTTGAGCGGACAAAAATCCATTGCTACTGCTTGCAACATATTGGGTCTTACTTCCCAGTCGCGGTACTCACCATTCACAAAATCATATAAATATGTTCCGTTCCAAAATGTACTTACAAATGCTTCGCGTGCTATCTCGGCTTGATAGTCGAGTAAGTCGGCAGCATGTTCGTTGCCAACTTCGCGTTGTAGTGCACTCACAAATTTTTGTGCATTAAACCAAAGTGCATTAATCTCAACTACATAGCCTGTTCGTGGCGTTATCGGATAGCCATCTTCGGTAGCATTCATCCATGTAGCGGGTTGTTGCGTGCCGTCAACATATAGCAATCCATTGTTATGTAAAAATACCCTTGGATGCTGTTGTTTGCGTATGTAATTGATAATGTTCAATAATAACTCGCCAAAACCTTGTGCTGCATCGTTCAATGATGTTTTTTTAGCATATTGCTGCACTGTCCACACAAACCACAAAAGCGCATCGGGTTCATCAATGCCTTCAAGTTTCAACTTTTCGGGTTGCGTGCCACCCATAAATTGACCGATTTCTGTTTTGGCCGTATCCATAATTGTGTCGAAATAATCCATGCGGTCGATGCTAAGCGTGCAGCCTGGCGTTGCCACAAACTGATCGCGGGCGCGTGAGCCAAACCATGGATAGCCAGCCAAAAGATATGTTTTGTTGTTTTCGCGCTTGTAAAATTGTTGTGCCGAGTTTTTCAAACAACTGAACATGTCGGTGCGTGGGTGTCTGCGCTTTAGTTCGTCGTCCCACAATTGGTTTAATTTCCGAACAGATACTGCAGTTGTTCCTGCCGAAAAAATAATTGATTCTCCTTTTTTTATTGGCATTTCGAAAACGCCCGACACCAATAAATCTTCTAAATATTCGTAGCCTCTTTCTTGCTCTTTATAATATTCAATGTTTTTGTACCACAAAGGTTGATGCGTGTAGTTGCATTTTTTCGAGAATTGCATGTGAAGTGAAGGGTAGCCGGCGTATAAACACATCGAAATACCATTGGTTTGCTCTTCGTATTGCGTGTTGGCCATGTTGTTTTCGTGCGTTAAATCGTCGACACTTCGAAAAGCTAAAAATGGTTTAAAACGCAAAGTTGTTGGCGAGTGAGCATCGAGTAAAGTGTATTTAAACAAAACGCGTTGCTCGTTGGAAACAAGCATTCGTTCTTTCGAAAGTATTACACCGCCTACCCGATACACAGTGCGCGATATCAAGTCGCAGTCAAATTGACGGATGTATTTATGCCCATTCGGACTGAAATGATTGCCCTCGAACTTATGAATGCCAAGATTGAATTCGGCGCCATGTTGCACCACTGTTTCGTCGAATGCCGAAAGTAGTACATGGTTTTTATTGTCGATTTCGGGCAGTGGCACAACCAATTGCCCATGATATTTTCGCGTATTGCAATCGATGAGCGTTGTGCTATTGTAAGCGCCAGCTCTATTGGTTCGAATCATTTCTTTCGATAATGATTTTTCCAGATTGATGAGCAGTGTTTTATCAAAATTGAGGTAACTCATAAATGATTATTTTGTGTGTTTGTAATCTTTTTTTTCTTATTTGTAAGTAAAATAATTAGCAATTAATATTTTACGCTCGGCTTGCCCTAATGAAAATTTCGATGTCAATTCCGAAAGGGGCATCACTAAATGCGTTATTTATCGTTTAATAAATGAAAAAACGTATCGTTTATTATACGTTTTAAAATAGTGCATTGCATTATTGGTATTACTTCTTTATTTTTGTTTAATTTTTTTTATTACAGCATTTAATTTACTCCAATTTTAGTGTATTTGTTTAATATATCAATTTTGTATTTAGAAAAAAGCTTGTCATTTATATTAAAAAATAATGCGCCCGCAATTTACAAAAAAAATGTTATTAAAAAGCACAATGGCACAAAAAATAATGTGTTTTTTTTTGAAAGTATTGCTTTGTCAAAATTTTTGATTTAGTAAGGTATAATTATAAATTTTGAAATGAATTTTTTTGTTTTCACAAGTGTAGTACATACAATTTTTATGCGATTGTTTCGTTAATAAAAATAATGATTTAACTTTGTAGTTGATACAAAGTAAAACGATAACATGAGTGAACTTGGGCAAACCAAAACAAAGGCACGGATATTTTTAGCATCGTTTGTGCCAATGGTTATGTGTATTGTGATGATTTTGAGTTTTTTACTCCAAATTGGCATGCGCTGGCCTATGCATCGGTTGGGCGTTTTTCCGCACAGAGTGGATACGCTTACAGGTATTGTAACGATGATATTTGTTCATGCCGATGGGAAGCATTTGCTGAATAATTTGCTTTCGTTTTCGATACTTTCGGTGGCTTTGTATTATTTTTATAATACTTTGGCCAATAAAGTTATTATTTTTGCTACTTTGCTATCGGGTGCAATGCTTTGGTTTATTGGTCGCGATAGTTGGCATATTGGTGCAAGCGGGTTGATTTATGCAATTGCATTTTTTTTGTTTTTTAGTGGTTTGTTGCGTCGTCACACACCTTTGGTAGCGCTATCGTTGATAGTTGCATTTTTGTATGGTAGTATGGTGTGGCACGTTTTTCCGTGGGAAGCTTTCAATAAAGTTTCGTGGGAAGGGCATTTGTCGGGTGCAGTAGTTGGTTTTGTACTTTCGTTTGTTTTTCGTGAGCAAGGGCCACAAAAGCCTGTTGTAGTGTGGGAAGCTGATGATAACGACGATGAATGCGAAATTGAATTTATTGAAGAGGATGCGCAAGGCGAAGAAAATGCAAACGAGGACACGCAAAAACAGATTTGACAATTTTGTTGTTGGATGAATACGTTTTTTTTTTGAATTTTAAAATAATTGCTATAGAGAATTTTTACACAAAATAGAATTTAAATATTATGAGCGAGAAAAGCGAAAAAGAGATTAATTTATTAGAGCTTTTGGGTTTGATATTCGATAGGATAAAGTTGTTTTTGTCCAAAACAGTGCAGTTTTTAAGTTATTTAATTGGTCATTCATATCGATATAAATGGCTGATAATGATTGTGGTTTTTTTGTCGCTAATTGTAGGGCAGTATCATGCACGTAAGTCGAATCGTTATTATAAAGCGGGTGCCTATGTGTCGGTGAATGGTAGTAATGTAAACGAAATTAAAGCAATTATATCGCAATTAGAAAATGCAAATCCGCTTGAAGAAAAGCTAAGTTTATCCACAAAGTTGAATATTGATGATAGCATTGCACGATCGATTAGAGAAATTCGTAGTTTTTATGTGATTGATTATAACCGAGATAGCATTCCGAATGTAATCGATTTTAAAAATTCGCATTCGAAGCGCGATACAGTGAATGTTTATCATACGCGGGTTTTCTATTTGCAGGTGAAAACTTTTAGCATTGATAATTTGCCCATCATTGAGCAGTCGATTAAAAATTTTGTGAACAACAATGCTTTTGTTCGTCAAAAATTTGATGCTGAAATCATGAACTTTAAGTCGGAAATTGATATTTGTAATAGAGAGTTGCAGCGCATCGATAGTTTGGCTAAAGTGAGCTATTTTAAAGATGAGCAAAGCAATATTAAGCTCGAAAACAATAAGTTGATTGTTGGTGAACAACGCAAACAATTGTTTTACTACGATATGTTTGAGCTACAAAAGCGCAAACGAAAAGCTGAACTTGAGTTGGCCCAATTTGTTGAACCGGTGGTTATTCCGGGCGGATTGGTGGTTAATCCAAAAGCTGTAAACAATCGCTTAGATAATGCAATAGTGAGTGGGTTAATAGGTTTGGCCTTGGCCTTGTGGTTATCGTTTTTGCTTCGTTATACACACAATGTAATATCGTGGCTCGATAAAAAATCAAAAACCGAAGAATAAAAATCTCGTTTTCTGAGTTTCGCACACAAAAAAAACAGCATCAAGATATTTCCTTGATGCTGTTTTTTTTTGTGCGAAACTAATTTAAGTTTATTCTTTACGCAATTTACTTTCGGTCATTTTTGTTTCGCGTCGCATCTCAAAAATATCAGTGCTAATGGCACAGTCGCCAATAAGATATTTCGCAAAATAATCGGCTGTCAACCAAAAATTGTATTCTGTTTGGTCGCCGTAAGCATGTCTTTGTCCAGTGAACATAAAAATGTCGAATCGTTTTTTTGCTTTTATCAATGCATCGGCTACACGCAAGGTGTTGGCCGGGTGCACATTGTTGTCCATGTCGCCTGTTGTTATTAGCAGTTTACCTTTTAGGTTTTTAGCTAATTGCGGATTTGTTTCAATGTCGTACACAAATTTCACTTCACCTTCGTTGTTAATAATCTCTTTTACACCATGATGTTTTTCGCTCCACCAACGGTTGTACACATTATTGTCGTGGTTACCAGCACTCGAAACGGCTACTTTGAAAAAGTCGGGGTATTGCAAAAGTGCTGCTGTCGACATAAATCCTCCTCCCGAGTGACCAAAAATTCCTACCTGGTCGATATCGATAAATGAGTGTCGGTCGGCCAATTGTTCGGCAACAAATTTTTTGTCGGCCAAACCATAGTCGCGCAAATCGCCATAGCCGTAGTTGTGGTACCATTTCGACCTGTTGGGATGGCCGCCTCTGTTGCCCAGTGTAACAACTATAAATCCAATTTGCGCCAATCGGTCGGTGCGATCCATTCGTGCCGAAAAGCTCGTGTTTACAGCTTCGGTTTGTGGTCCCGGATATACATATTGTATAATTGGGTATTTTTTGTTGGGGTCGAAATCGAAAGGTTTGTACATTACACCATAAATATCGGTTATACCATCGGCAGCTTTGGCTTTGAAAGGCTCAGGAAATTGATAACCTGCCGCCATTAAACTGCTCAAGTCGGCTGTTTCGAGCGGCATAACCAAATCGCCATTGTTGTTGCGTATTTCCGATTTTGGTGCTGTATTTACTCTGCTATAATTGTTTACAAAAAATCGAAAACTGTCGCTCATATTGGCGCGATGGTCGAAATCGCCTTTATTTAGTAATTGTATGCCGCTACCATCTAAGTTTACACGGTATAAATGTTCGTAATATGGATTTTCGTTATTTTCTTTGCCATGGGCAGTAAAGTATAATACGCGAGCTTTTTCGTCGACTTTTACAATGTTTCCACTGTGCCAAGGCCCTTCGGTTATTTGGCGTATGAGTTTGCCTTTGGTGTCGTAAAGGTAAAAGTGCGCCCAACCATCGCGCTCCGACCAGTGGATTATTTCATTGTTATTGCTCAATAAATAAGGTGCTTGTGTGTCGACATAGGTATTCATTTCTTCTTTAATAATTGTGTCAATTTCACCTGTGCTAAGGTTGGCACGGCACACTTCGTAGCGTTTCAAGTCGCGACTAAGTTTCGTGAAGTACAATTCGTTGCTCGATGCTGATAGCCAAAGTGTTGGCTTGTGATCTTTTGCTTCTTCTTTATTGTTGCGCATGCGTGGTACAATGGCAATGGTTTGCTCTTTAAAGCCTTTTACATTGAGCGAGTCGGCTTTAAGTGTTTTTAAATCAATTACCCAAAGCTCGGCTTCGTTGGGGTTTTCCTCGCCTGGCATTTGATATTTGTATGTTTCGAGCTCAGGTCGTGGGTTCGACAGTGAATTTATTACCCAAAGAAATTTAATATCTTTGGTATTGTTGCGCACCAAGGCAATTTTTTTTGAGTCGTGCGACCAAAATATGCTGGCAGCTTGTCGTTTTTTCGACTCTTCTTCAATTTTTTTCTTGCTATCATTCATTGCAGGTGTGTATCCGCCGCCAAATGCATAATATTGCTCGCCACTTTTTGTAATTTGATGTTCAACTATTGTGCTGTCGTTTTCATCTTTCAAAGCTTTTTCGAAATTTTCTTTGTTCATGTAGTATAGATTGTAGTTGCGCGCAAAAACTACAACGCTACTATCAGGCGCTACATTGGCCCAACTTGGTTTTTTCTTTTCTTCTTTCCAGTTTTTGTTTTCGCTCAGCACACCTGTTTGAATGTCGTATATAAAATGAAATACTTTATGTTTCGACTCCTTTTTCTTGCTGTCTTTTTTGTCTTTATTTTGTGTGCTATCTTTTTTTTCTTCTTCGAGTTGCGAACTTTCTACATCGAATGTAAACATCCGATCGCCTTTCTCGAATTTTGGTTGAATATTGGGTAAATTCTGCTTGTCGTAGGGGTCTTTGGTTATTCTTGTTAGCTGTGTGGCCATTTTGTGGTTATCGAAAAGTGGTGTTTTTGTTTTCTTATCCAAATCCACCAAATAATAAAATTTTCCGTCGGTAGTTTGGTAGCTGTACCAAAATTTATCGCCTGTTTCGAGCCAATTGGGTTGTACCGATGTGCTAAATACCATTCGCTCAATTTGTTTTGGCGAAAATCGTTCGGCCAATCTATAATTGGCAGTGTTCACCAACTGTGTTTGTGCCATTAGGCTGCCAAAGTACAAGCACAGTGCAAAGCATTGAATTGTTCGTTTAAAATTCATTTTTCCGATAATTTTAATGTTGTGTTTTATATTGATGTTTTTATTTTTTTTTGAAAAATCGGTTAAAAATAATATTTATATCTCTTAATAGCACTATTCCCTCAGGTTGATGGCGCTAAACAATTGTAAATTATGAATTTTTCACATATTTTGTTGGCGCGTTGTATTCGAATTTGTTGAATATTTGTGTTTGATTTGAAGTTTTATACAAAAAAACGAACATTAAGTGCAATACTCAATGTTCGTTTTTTTAATTGTTTTTTTTGAATTGTATTAACTCTTAATCCTTTTTTCGGCAAAATGATTGATGAGGAATACCAATGCACCTGCTAAGCTTACTGCGGCTGCTACCAACATGGCTATTTCGTAGTTTTTAAATGTTTCGAACAGTGCGCCACCCAACATTGGTCCAAAAATACCACCCAACGAATTGCCCAAAAATACGTAGGGATATACTGTGCCGAGATTGTTGATACCGTAAAAATGGGCTGTTTCTTTGGCAAAAAGTACAAAGTTACCTCCAAACCCAAAGCCAATGGCTGCTGATAGCGCTAAAAACAAATGATTGCTCATAGGCAAAGTTGCCATCAAGTATATGCTTAATGCCTGAAAGCCCAGCGCTAAAAATATCGATAGCCCAGCACCAATTTTATCGCTTAACAAACCCCAACTAATTCGACCGGCAAAGTTGGCTATTGCAAAAAACGAAACTGCAACAACTAAGCTGTGATTGTCGATACTGAACGATGCGCCTATGGGTTTTAAACTGCCAATGACGAGCAAACCTGCAAATGTGCCAAAGAAAATTGAGAAGAAGAGTTTGTAAAACTTTGATGTTTTAATAAATTCGGATAAATTGGCAACACTATGTGTGTGTACAACTGTTTTATTTTTAATTAATTTCGCAAAAATAAAAATGATTGAACCATAAATTAGTGCTATGAGCTTAAAAATTTGGA
>CAZEVV010000086.1:0-11030 GCA_964515675.1 uncultured Paludibacter sp.
AGCGATGCGTGAGGGATAGAGGCACATTTACACCGCATATTTGATGTGTGAGGACTGAGAGCGGTGTTAGTGCCGAAAGCCCGACCCGCAAGGGGCACGCCCAAAAAAAGAATTAAAGAGACAATTTTTCAATACTCTGCAACATTATGCTTATCTTTGTGCATTGAAAAAATAAAAATTGTAATTGAATGGATTTTTTGAATGAACTGAATGACAGTCAGCGCAAGGCGGTGGAATATATTGATGGTGCATCGCTTGTGATAGCTGGTGCAGGATCGGGCAAAACGCGTGTGCTGACATATAAAATAGCTTATTTATTGAAAAAAGGTTTGCAGCCTTCGTCGGTTTTGGCGCTTACGTTTACCAACAAGGCTGCACGCGAAATGAAGGCGCGCATTGCCAATATGGTGGGCGAACATGTGGCGCGCTATCTTTGGATGGGCACTTTTCACTCGATATTTTCGCGTATATTGCGCAAACATGCCGAGCTGCTGGGCTTTACGCGCAACTTTACGATTTACGACACGAGCGACTCGAACAGCTTGCTCAAGGCGATAGTGAAAGAGCTGAAACTCGACGAAAAAACTTACAAAGCTTCGGCTGTGCACGCACGCATTTCGTATGCAAAAAATAACTTGATGACACCCGAGGCTTATGCGGCAAATACCGATATGCAAAAGGCCGACTTGTATGCCAAATTGCCCCGCACTAGCGATATTTATACGCTTTACAGCGCGCGTTGCAAAAAAGCCGACGCAATGGATTTTGACGACTTGCTGCTACAAACGAATTTGCTTTTTAGGAACAACCCCGACATATTGCACTTTTACCAACAAAGTTTTGCTTATATTTTGGTGGACGAGTACCAGGATACTAATTTAGCACAATATTATATTGTGAAAAAACTGTCGGAGCTGCATGAGCGCATTTGTGTGGTGGGCGACGATGCGCAAAGCATTTATTCGTTTCGGGGTGCCAATATCGACAATATTTTGCAGTTTAAAAATGCTTACAACAATACGCAAACTTTTAAGTTGGAACAAAACTATCGGTCGACACAAAACATTGTGAATGCGGCGAATAGCTTGATAAAAAAGAACCAAAAGCAGATTGCAAAAAATGTGTTTTCGAAAAAAGCCGAAGGTAACTTAATACGAATTTTGAGCAGTTTTACCGACCTTGAAGAAGGTGTGGTGGTGGCACAAAACATTAAGGAGCTAAAGGCCATTCAGAATTTAAATTATGCCGACATTGCCATATTGTATCGCACCAATGCACAATCGCGTGTGTTGGAAGATGCTTTGCGTAAAAACTTTATTCCATACCGCATTTATGGTGGCTTGTCGTTTTATCAGCGCAAAGAAATTAAAGATGTAATAGCTTATTGCCGACTGATAGTGAACCCATACGACGAGGAGGCTTTTAAACGCATTGTGAATGTGCCCGCGCGTGGCATTGGCGACACTACCATAGGCAAAATAATGGAATGTGCGCAACTGCATGGTGTGAGTGCTTGGGAAATTGTTGCGGATATGATGCGCTATAATTTGCCTGTAAATACAGGTACGGCAAGCAAAATTTCGAAATTCAAAGCAATGATTGATAGTTTTGCCGAGCAGCGCGAAACTGTAAATGCCTACGAACTAATGACATCGGTGGTGAAAATTACGGGCATAATTGCCGACACGTACACCGACAAATCGGTTGAAAGTATGAGTAGGCAGGAGAATGTGCAGGAGTTGCTAAAGGCTGTGCACGAGTTTAACGAGAAAAAAGAAACCGAAGGTAGCAATGGCTATTTGAGCGATTTTTTGTCGGAAGTTTCGCTCATAACCGACCAGGACACCGACAAAGAAGCCGATGCCGACAAAGTAACCATGATGACCATACATGCAGCCAAAGGCTTGGAGTTTAGGGCTGTTTTTATTGTGGGTGCCGAGGAGGATTTGTTTCCTTCGGCCTATTCGCTCGACTCGGAAAAAAGCTTGGAAGAGGAACGTCGTTTGTTTTATGTGGCCCTTACGCGCGCCGAAGAGTTGTGCTTTGTATCGTACGCCAAATCGCGCTTTCGCAATGGCAAATCGAATTTTTCGAGCCCAAGTAGGTTTATACACGACATTGACGAACAATACATTGAACGCGACGAGATTTTTGCACCAAAAAGTAAACCTCAAAGCAACACCAATAATTGGGATGCCGATTTGCAGCATGAACGCAATAGGATGAATGGCTACACGAAACGCAATGAATCGCTTACATTTATTGAAGAAATAACGAGCAGCCCAATACCACAGAAACTAAAAAAAATAAGCAACACCGGCGGCGAAAAAGCGAGCATAGTGCATCCCGAAATTGCAGTTGGTGCATTTGTGAAACATAGCATTTTTGGCATTGGCAAAGTGCTCGAAACGAGCATAGAAAACGGCAACGAGAAAGTGGAAATTGATTTTGCCGAAAAAGGAAAGAAATCGTTGTTGCTAAAATTTGCAAAGCTCGAAATTTTAAAATAGAAAGCCCCCTAACCCCCTCAAGGGGGGATAAAGAAACGGTCAGCGACCAAAGGGAGATAAATGAGCGCCAGCGGGCGAAAATGTAATTTTGAGTAGTGCAAAGCGTAGCGAGGCATCTAAATATTTCAAAACCGTCGACAATATTTTTTTCAACAAATGATTATTAATGTAAGAATAAATTATATCTTTGCATGTCTCGTTTTTGAGGGGGCAAAACATTTTTGATTTTGCGATTACAACAATTCGAAATGAGCATCTTAGCTTTGACAATATATAAAAACAACAACATAAAAAAATCAATATAAAAAAACAACAAACTATGGCAGAGAAAAAAGCCGAAGAAGCAAAAAAACCTTCTTTAGAAAAGCTAAAAGCATTGCAGCTTGCAATGGATAAGATCGAAAAAGATCATGGCAAAGGCACCATTATGAAAATGGGCGACAACAAAGTAGAAGATGTAGCAGTAATATCGACAGGATCGATTGGATTGAATGTAGCTTTAGGCGTAGGCGGTTATCCACGTGGTAGAGTTATCGAAATTTATGGTCCTGAATCGTCGGGTAAAACAACTTTGGCCATACATGCCATTGCCGAAGCACAAAAAGCTGGTGGCATAGCTGCTATTATCGATGCCGAGCATGCATTCGATCGTTTTTATGCCGAAAAATTGGGCGTAAACATCGACGAGTTACTCATTTCGCAACCCGACAATGGTGAACAAGCACTCGAAATTGCCGATCAATTAATACGTTCGTCGGCCATCGACATTATCGTTATCGACTCGGTAGCAGCACTTACGCCCAAAGCAGAGCTCGAAGGCGATATGGGCGATTCGAAAATGGGCTTACAAGCACGCCTTATGTCGCAAGCATTGCGTAAACTAACAGCCAACATCAATCGCACCAACACAACATGTATCTTTATCAATCAGTTGCGCGACAAAATTGGCGTTATGTTTGGCAGTCCCGAAACAACAACCGGTGGTAATGCACTTAAGTTTTATGCTTCGGTGCGCCTCGATATCCGCCGCATTGGTCAGCTAAAAGATGGCGAAGATGCAATAGGTAACCAAACACGTGTGAAAGTGGTAAAAAACAAAGTAGCACCACCATTCCGCAAAGCCGAATTCGACATTATGTTTGGCGAAGGTATTTCGAAAACAGGCGAAATACTCGACTTGGGTGTGGAATATGGTATTATCAAAAAAAGCGGCTCGTGGTTTAGCTATGGCGACACAAAATTGGCACAAGGACGCGATGCATCGAAAAATGTTTTACGCGAAAATCCCGATTTAGCAGCCGAGCTCGAAACAAAAATTGTTGATGCTATAAAAGCCAAAAAAGCTGAATAATACACCAATTATTTGCATTCGACACTGCAAATTGTGAGCACTTTACAAATTTATAGGCCCTGCATATTTTTGCAGGGCTTTTTTTAGTTCTATTCGTAAACGAAGAAGAATGCTTCAAAAACGAAGAATTGTGAATCGGCAAAACACACAACAAGCACTGATTTACTGCAACTTACACATCTGGCATTTCATTTGATAAATTAAAGGCAAACAAACAAATTAAATATTAAATCTCATGAAATCATTAAAGCTTTTTTTATCGACATTACTTTCTATTTTTCTATTAAGTTCGTGCTTGGACATGAATAGTCCCGAAATGAACTACAACAACATCGACAATGTGTACAAAGAGTCGAGTCAAGCTGTTGTAAACATCAAAATCGACAACAAAGTAGAAGCGGCTATATCGAAACACATCGATGCAATCAAACTAAAAAGTATTGCAGGACCACAAAAAGCATTTGCACCTTCGTGGCCAATAGTAAGTGAAATAGAGAGCAATAGCGCGTTTACAAAATACAATGTTGACTTTGGACCCGACAGCACATTTTGCTATGTCGACACCAACGGCGATAAATTTTTTGGCATAGTAGAAGTTACGAAATATGCAAACAAAAACAGAAGCAGTAAAGCAGTTGATTTTGGCATAAACGACATAAAAATCGACTTCGAAAGAAGCATTACAATACCTGTAGCAGGCACAACAGTAACAAACGATACCGAAACCATTAAATATAAAAATGGCAAACAATCGAACAAAACTATTAGCCGCACACGAAAATTAATACCCGAAAACAAAACCGACTGGAGAACATTCAGTTACGAATACACAGGCAATGCTTCGGGCACATTGGCCAACGGACAAAGCTTTAGCCGCAACATTACAAAAGAATTGTATAAAAAAGATGGTTATATTTACTTTGTGAGTGGCACTGTAGAAATTAATGTCAATGGCAAAATTACAATTATTGATTTTGGCGATGGCACAAAAGACAATATCGTTACTTACACAACAAATGGTGTAACAAGCACACGCACTTTGAACTGGGGGAACGATGATTATAATTTGTTTGACGAAGCGAGAGATGGCAATACCGGCAACGAATAAACAACAATAACACTTTGACAACACAAAGCATGTAGTGAGAACAATCAATGTTTCGCTACATGCTTTTTTATTTGCTCAAGCATATGGCAAAACCACAAACAGCAACACGCGAAACAAAAATGCTATCTGAAGATTGCAAAAAACACAAAAAAACCAAAAATACGGCCTCACACAGCACTAACTTACAGATTGATTGCAAGTTGTTGTAATTTTTACGTATTTTTGTTGGCGAATTTACATAAAACAATTGCTCAGCATAAGATAAAATGTTTTGCAATTGCTATGTTGCCCTTAGCACAAGGACATGGCTTCAATTTATTGTATTTATTGAAGCCTTTTTTTTGCTAATGACATTAAAATCAATCAAAAAAACAACAAATTAAAAATGACAACAGAAACAATCAAAAACAAAGGCTGGATGGTAGTCTTTGCC
The DNA here is from genome assembly GCA_964515675.1 of uncultured Paludibacter sp. GTDB lineage: Bacteria > Bacteroidota > Bacteroidia > Bacteroidales > Paludibacteraceae > Paludibacter. The sequence goes on from CAZEVV010000086.1 coordinate 5,403, forward strand.
GGTTTAGCATTAAATTTGGCGCTCGGAATTTTATACACTTGGAGCGTTTTTAAAGACAATATTTTGCTTTCGATACAAAGTGGTGGCGAAGGCGCATTCAATTGGGACTTGGCAAAGCTCAACGACCCTTACGTAATTTGTATTTTAGTTTTCGCATTTAGCATGATACCTGCTGGAAAATTGCAGGACAAAAAAGGACCACGCATCACAGCGCTCATTGGTGGCGTATTGGTAAGCGCTGGTTTTATTCTTACTTCGCTCACTACAAGCTACGCCATGTGGGTTTTAGGTTTTGGTGTATTGGCAGGCATGGGCATTGGCTTTGGTTACGCAGCCTCAACACCTCCTGCATTCAAATGGTTTCCTTCGTCGAAAACAGGCATGATTGCCGGCATTGTAGTGTCGGGCTTTGGCATTGCACCTGTGTATATTGCGCCATTGGCCAACAAACTTATTCTGACATATGGTATACAGCACGCCATGTTGATATTTGGTATCGCATTTTTGGTTGTAGTAAGCGCATGCGCCATGTTGTTGGTAAATCCGCCAGCGGGCTATGTAGCTGTCGACAAAAATGCCACAGCAAAAACCACTGCCGCAGCAGGCAGCAAAAGCTATGCTACGAGCGAAATGCTCAGAAGCCCACTTTTCTACCTTTTGTGGTTTATATTTTTCATTAGCTCGGGTGCTGGACTTATGGTTATTGGTAGTATTTCGGGATTGGCAAAAAGCAGCATGGGCGAAGCCGCTTTTGCAGCAGTTGCCATTATGGCTGTGGGCAATGCAGCAGGTCGCTTGGTTGCGGGCTATTTGTCGGACAAAATTGGCCGTATTGCCACATTGGTGAGCATATTGTTGTTTCAGGCGACACTTATGTTTTTGGCAATTGCAGCCATTGGCAGCGATGCTTCGGCACTTGTAATTGTACTTTTGGCAACATTTATTGGTTTCAACTTTGGCTCCAACTTAGCACTTTTCCCCGCTTTTACAAAAATACTTTGGGGCACAAAAAACTATGGCATCAACTACGGATTTATGCTCACTGCATGGGGCGTTGGCGGTTTTGTATTTGGTCGTTTGTCGCAAACTTTGGTGGCAAACACAGGCAGTCACAACATATCATTTATCATTGCTGGCGGTTGTTTGGTATTTTGTGCATTGCTTACAATTTTGCTCAAAAAAGCTCAAACAAAGCATATCGGATAAAACGAGGTTTAAATAATGTTTAAAAAAAAAATCCTACTTTGCCCCCTCCCTCCTACGTCATGTTTAGCTCGTGAAGTATGAGGGAGGACATAAACGCCTAAAGGGGGAACAAAGAAATGGTGAGTGATATGCCGCTTGAGGAGTTGAGTAGTTCTTTAAATAGGGGCTGCTGAAAAACTCAAAAAAAATAATTTTTCACTAATTAAAATTTGACCAAGACCATGAAATGCGATTTAATAGGACGCGGATAAAACGGAATGAGCAGATTTTAAAACGGATAAGAAATTTACTTCGTAAATTGATTTGAGATGCAACTAGCCGCTAGCGCGGATTTGCAATCTGTGCTACGATTTAATGGCACGGATTGCAAATCGCGCCAGCGGGTTGCAACACTTCTCACATTCTTCGTCCCCCAAATGAATATAGGTATTATGCAAAGTAAACTCCTCCGAAGTTTTTCAGCAAACCCAATGTTATTGTGAATAATAATTTGATTTTTACTAAAACTCTTGCAATTTATTGATAAGAAACACGCTACAAAATCAATATTAGCTTTAAACAACCAATCAGTTGAATTGAATTTCCGAAACAAGTCCTTCCGTCGTACACAAGCTAGGCTTCGATACGGCAGAAGGACTTGTTTCGGAAATCGTTTTTTTTTCGTAAGTTTGCAGCCGCCAACAAAACGATATTCGGTTGGCATTATTTCATAACACAAAACAAGAAGCAAAACAAAATAATAATGAGCGAAAGTAAAATTATAAAAATCGATGTAGCCAAAGTGCTACGCGACAGAGCACCCAAAACAAAAGTGCCAAAGTTTATCGTCAACTATTTGCGTCGCATTGTACACGAAGATGAATTTAATCAGTTTTTTAAAGAGAACCCCGATTTAAAAAACTTAGATTTTATTGAGGCAGCATTTAATTACCTACAAATGTCGGTTGATATTGAGGGCGAGGAGAATTTGCCTCCCAAAGGCGGCAAATATATTTTTGCCTGCAACCACCCGCTAGGTGGATTGGATGGCATTGCAGCAGGCTATCTTATTGGCAAACAATACGATGGCAAGGTGCGCTTTTTTTCGAACGACTTAATGATAAATTTACACCCGATGCGCGAAATGTTTGTGCCTGTAAATAAATTTGGCGCACAATCCAAAGAGCATGCCGAGCAAATGAAAGAGCTCTACGAATCGGACAACCACTTGGTAACTTTCCCGGCAGGCATGTGCTCGCGCAAAGTAAACGGAAAAATTGTCGATTTGGAATGGAAAAAGAATTTCATTACAAAAGCAGTACAATACAAACGCGATGTGATACCTGTATATTTCGAAGGGCGCAACTCCAACTTTTTTTATAATTTAGCCAATATTCGTAAGTTTTTAGGCATAAAATTCAATATCGAAATGATGTATTTGCCCGACGAGATGTTTAAACAACGCGGTCAGCACTTCAAAATTCGCATTGGCAAACCCATGGCGTGGGATTCGTTCGACAAATCGAAGACACATGCACAATGGGCCGAGTATGTTAAGCAATTGGTGTACGATATGGCATAGTTTTTTTTGTAAAAACAAGAACCAAAAAAAGCACTGCAAAATTAATTGCAGTGCTTTTTTATTGATAAAACTATATCCTTTTGAGGGGATTAGTTGAAAATGTAACGCAAAGAAATTTGCATAGAATATGTTGATCTAAAACTTTGGTAATCTCTGAAAGTAGAAGACAAAACTTCGTTATCCACTTTAGGGAAAGAATATCTACCATTCGATGCATTATATGAAAGGATGTTTGAACTTCTAACTTGTTTGTACAAACCCCAATTGCTATTAATCAAGTTTGGTAAGTTAGTAACATCAACACCAAGTTGCAAAGTGTTTTTCTTGCCACCTACATTCAAATAAAAGTCTTGAACAAATTTCAAATCAAGCGAACTACGCCATGGCATGATTGCACCACCACGCTCTGCATATTGACCTTTGCGAGAACTCAAATAATTATCTTGTTCGATAAATGCCCAAAAATCATTGCGTTGATCTGCACCACTATAACCTGTTGCATCAGCAAACTGCCATGTATCAAGTTCTTCTTTTGTTGCAGGAATATAAAGCAAGTTATTTGCTCCACCGTCACCAACAACATTACTTAATGTGTATGAGTATCTAGTATAAGAGAAACCACCTACATAACCATGTTGACTACCATCGTACACAAGGTAAATTCCAGTTGCAAAGTTCTTAGCATATTCTTTTCTGTAGCCTATAGTAGCAATTACACGGTCGGGGGCAACATAAGTACCATAACCAATTTCGTGATCATTGATACCATTTTTACTAAACAAGTTTGTATTGTATGCCGAAGTTACTTGGTCGCCAATACCATCGCTATATACTTGCGATTGCGAGCGTGTATAAGCAAGCGACAAATCCAATCCAAAATCAAATTTCTTACGCAATTGAGCTGAAATTGAATAATAATATGACTCACTATTTTCTTTATTCATAATCACAAATGCATTTTGGTTTGCGATATGTCTAGTGTATTTTGTGCGTTTATCATTTGGATTTAAAACAATTTCGCCATCTTCTTTCAAACCTTTATTATTAATAACCACAGGGTTGATGTCATTATTCAAGATTCCTTCGAGGGTAAAATCTATATTGCCTGGCAATTTAGCATCGAAAGCCAATGATGACTTCCAAGTTGAAGGCATTCTTAAATCAGTACTCAAAATTGTTGGCGATTGAGGTGCAGTTGGTGTTTTTGGTTTAAAATCACCATCATAAAGTTGTTTCAAAATATCGTTTACATTAGCATGGAAGTCAGGCTGTACACCTGTAGCTGCAGCTTTTGTATTGTAGAAATATTGCGTTTGACCAACATTCGAATTACCCACTACCGACACCAACCATACATATGGTAAACGTCCAACAAATACACCTGTACCACCTCTCAAGACATACTTACGGTCGCCAGTAATATCCCAGTTGAAGCCAATTCTTGGCGAAACAGTCATTTTTGCCTCCGGCAATTGAGATGTAGAGTATTTAGTTCCACCAAAATCGAGGTCATTAAATGCTTTATTGAAGTTTGTACTTTCAATTGAAGGATAAGATGGAAGCTCGAAACGTACACCTGCTGTTACTCTGAAATTATCAGAAATTTTCATCTGATCTTGAATATATGCCGAATATTGGTGGAAAGCTAATTCCGATTTAAACTGCGATAAATCTTCAGAGTTAGAGTGCGTAATACCAAAAGCACTTGGTTTTGCTCCAGTAATAAAATCGTTCATCGAAGCAAAAACATAGTAACCATTACCTCCCTGCATAAAACCATTCACTGCTTTTTGATATTCGTATTGCAAACCAGCTGTTAAGCTATTAAAGCCCCAATTCCAAGTAGCCTCATCAGTTACAACAAAAGTATTTACAACGCGAGTATTACCTGCTGTAAAAGGATCGGGACCAAACGACATATAACTTGCACCATCTTTCAAAATATCAACTGTTGGGAAAGCTCCGCCAACATACGAACGAGGTTCGTTTTGGTGCGAATAAGTTACACGTAGCATATTGTTAATTTTGCTACCAAACATTTTCGAGTTCAACTCAGCTGCAACTGATGAGAAATTACGTTCTTGGAAATAACTTGAACTTTCAAAGTACATCGAAGAAGTAGAAGTACGTCCTAATCCTCTATTAATACTTAATGCAGTATTTCCTGGATATATAATATTTGCTGTCAGAGGATTAGTTGATCCCGAAGGAGCACTCGTATTTTTTGATGATGTATGAGACAACCTAACATTTAGCTTGTTGAATTCGTTTATATTCCAATCGAAACGACCAAGTAAGCGATATCCTGGTGTTGCCGATTGGTAATTAGAAATACGACCTGGATTATAGTTGTATTTTTCAAGTAAGTGTGCTTGCATTGCTTCAACATCACTAGCTAATGGGCGACGAACATTGTTTGTGCCAAATGTTTCGGATTCACTTTGACGTAAAGTGTATGAAGGACCAGGGCTCACATTATCTTCAAATTCAGCATTGATGAAATAAAATAATTTATTTTTGATAATTGGACCACCAATGCTAAATCCATGTGTATTTGAACGTGTTTCTTGTGCAGTCAGTTCAAAATCACCAACTTTCTTTCCATCATATTTATCATTTCTTAAATAAGAATAAGCAGTACCTTTAATTTGGTTATCACCCGAACGTGTAACAGCATTGATTGCACCTCCAACGAAACCACTCTGACGAACATCATAAGGAGTTACTGACACCGAGAGTTGCTCCAAAGCGTCCAACGAAATAGGAGATCCACCAGCTGGTAAATTAGCACCAATACCAAATGCATTATTAAATGCAGCACCGTCAACAGTAATATTTGATTGACGATAATTACCACCACC
>CAZEVV010000087.1:0-9433 GCA_964515675.1 uncultured Paludibacter sp.
ATACCAAATCTCTTTCTTTCTCCATATAATTATGTTTTTATTTAATTTCTTCTTTGTTTTCTCTTTTTCTTGCCAAAACGCCAAAACCGGTGCTAGCTCCTTTGCCTAAGCCTATATAGTCGGGCAACGATACATTGCTTTTAAATAAAATGTCGAAAGACATCATTTTTACGTTTTTATAGGGAATGATTCGCGTTCGGTCGATGTTGAGTATTTTTGTTGTTATAGCGTGTTCGAAATGTATGCCCAAACCCTTGCCCATCGACAGTATATTGCCCGTGAGTATACGCTCCAAAAACTGGCATTTTTCAACCATGCCTTCAATTTTTTGATAGCTAGCGAAATTTTCTTGATTGAGTGGCAACCACCTACGAAGATAATACACAAATGTACTGTCCCATGTTTGTATCAAATGTTGATGGGCTTTTACCCCATCAAGTTCCAGCGCAAAACTGCGCGTTTGTAATTCGCATTGTATATTGGTTTTACCCAACAATAGCGCTACAGCTTCGGTGCCTTTGTTTATACACACCAAGGCTGCCTTGCCATTTATACGTTTGTATTGTATAAGCGGATAGGCATATCGAAATCCTTCGTCGGTATGGTTATGAAACAGTAATGAAGGCTCATCTTCAAGCAGTTTATTTAAGGCACCACGAAATTGACTTATTTCACTCTCGTTAATAGCATGGGCATATCGAAGCACGAAAAGCTTTTCCTTCGTTATTGAATTTGACATATAGTTTGTATTATATCGTTGTTGAATCGAACATGAAAACTATTATTAAACAGAAAAAAACAAAACATGAAAATGCGCATTGTCATCAATTTATTTGGTGTTGAAGTAAGCTATAGTATGCTTAGGAACACACAAACTGTATAAAAAAAAAATCATCTTCACTAAAACTTAGTTTATTTTAAGCAAAACTATTATAAACAGCATTCATCGCAAGCCTTTAAAATCATGCGAAAATCACTTAAAATAATATCGTTTTGTAATGCGGCTCAAAGTTAAATATTTTTATTTGAACTTTTACATATTTTCAGATTTATTTTTTATGCTTTACAGCACATTTTTACAAACAACAAATCAGCAATAGCTACTAAGTGTTATGGCATGCATGTATTGTAGGCACGGTGCGTAGTGCATGGCATGGCATGGCAACTCAAACGCCAATAATCTCAATTGTGTTGGGTGCTATTTTGCTTTCAACATAGCATAAGCTACAAACCTACTTTCAGCAAACTAGCGCATAAAAAAAAGGCCTTACTTTGCAGTAAAACCTTTTTAATTAAGTGCAAATTCACTGTCTCATAACCAACGAATTGCTTTGTGCTTATCGTCACTCCACAATAGCACTGCCCAAGTACTGACTGCTCGACACCATCAAGGGGTTGATTGCCGATTGAAAGAAGAGATAAAACAACAAGGTGTCGCCACTTTCGGTGTAGGGCAAGTCTACTGTTCCGGCAAGGTCGGTGCGTACATATTCACCCTCCGAAAAGCTTAGCTCTCTTTGGTTCACATTGTACACCACAAGCATTGCTTTGTCGGTATCGGCACTCTGACTGTTGCCTTTTTGACTACCCCAAGCAAAGTTCACCACATCGCCCTCTCGAGTGGCTGTTGCTACCTTCAAACGACTTATTACACCTTCGCTCAAGCTAATTTTTGCATAGTTGAGCATCGGATTGTCGTCGCTGCCAGATACAGCATTCATCAATGCTTGTTGCGTAGCATAACTAAATGCATGTGTCTTAAGTTCCACTGCCCTTTGCTTCATACCAATCTTTAATACAGGATTTAAACCCTTCATAAAGCCAGTAACCATACCAAACTTCGATTGTTGTTTTAACTGTTCGGCACTTGCAGCCGCACTTCTTGTTCTCACTCTGGCTTTGATAATGTCATTGCCTTTTTTGCTGGTTGAACCAACTACTGTGCCTACGGCACCGGTGAATCCGCTAAGGATTCCCATTTTTAATTTGCCCATTACTTTATTTTTTTATTATGGGTTTTACATTAGTTTTTGTGCAATCTAACCATCCTGCAATTTGTTGATCAGGCAAATTGCTCTTTAGTTGTCCCATTGCATGCTTACCTTGCGAATGATCGGTTCGGCGGGTAGCTTCTGCAATGCCTGTAGCGCCCTACGCTATAGGTTTTTACAACAAGTTTGCCACTTGCCATGCCGTGCCGACAATGCCGCAAAATGCCGTGCCAAACTTTTACTGGCACTCAAATAATACTTGGGGCGTGCCGATAATTCCGCATTTTTCCTATTGGTGGCGTTTCAAAGAGAAGGTATGTCAAAAAGTCGAGCCACTAGCGCGAATTTGCAATTCGTGCTACGATATAAAGGCACGGATTGCAAATCCGCGCCAGCGAAGGTCGCCCTCACCAATACTACAGTTTGTCACTCCCCTCCCCTTTGCTCCAAATGCGCAACGAGGGCATTCCTCAATTAAAAACGCTCACTAGATGCCATATAGCTTTCGACACACCATTGCACAAAAGCACAACGAGGATGTTTCGCCATCGAAACATCCTCATTGAGCATTAAACTAAACATCAAATCCACCTACAAAAACCATAAACAATTGCCAGGTACATTGCTCAAATCTTTATAATTGAAATGCGGAAAAATTTGTGCCAACATTTCGGGGTAGCGCAAAGTGACAGGCATCCATTGGCGCGAAACCGATTTCCAATACAACTGACTGAACCTACAAACCTGTGCCATATATTCTTCTAAATCGGACAGATCGGGGTCAGCACTTTTGGTTTGCCCTGGTGCATAGTATTTTATACGCATTTTTAGCGGAAAAGGATAGCCCCCGCGCGTGTTGATGTTGGTACTATTGTTGGTGAGCTGATTGTTGTAAAGCAAATATTGCTGATGGGGCAATGCCAATACTGTGCCCGATGCTGGCATTAAATGCGACTTCGAAATGTCGAAACCAATTACATCCTCGGCAAAGCTTTTGTTGATGGATATTACCACCACTGGCACATGTAAATTTAATTTCGACAACATATCTTCGATAATATACAAATCGCGGTTGGGCAACTCTTTGTAGAAATGTATTACCAGCCTATTGAGTTGGTTGTAGGTTTGGCAGTGTTGTTTCACAGCCAATGCTATCGAACCGGCCAACTCCTGCATTTGCCTGTGCTTAAAACAATTGAAACGCTGAAAACTGCCTTCGCTATCGAACACAAAGGTGCTGCCCATATAGGTTTCATCAATTTCTTTGGACTTGTAGGCGCTTATGCCTATTACCAAATCGGTGCTGGCAGGCACGCTAAGTCCCCAGGGTGTACCGCCCAATTTGGCATGTATAGCCACCAAAATATTGGGTAGGCAATAGTTAAACTTCTTTTCGAAAATAGCCAATTCAAAATTTCTCTCACCATCGTTCCCTTGTAATCTTTTAATTTCCTTAGTGCGGTTTGTGCCCCAAGTTTTATCCACCTCTATGGTTTGGGTTATAATGTCGTGCTGCAAAAGCAATTCTTTGAGCTCGTAATATATTTTTTTTTCGTTTGCCTCGCTCCTATCCCTGCTGTGTGGCGAAAGATAGATGGCAACATAGCGTTTCGAATTTTCGAATTTGTGTTGCTTTTCGCTGAGTTTACGTTTTATCTCGGGCAAGGGATTGTTTTTGTTTTCGAACATTATGCTCAGTGCGCTTACTGTGTTGTATTTCATGCGCAAAAAACCGTTTAAACCACTTTTAAAGTCCGTTTCATCGCCTTTTAAATAGTTGTTTACCCGTGTAGCAAATGGCAGGTCGGGTTTGTGAAATATAAAAAAGAATACCACCTCTTGCTTCATCAATGTTTTAGGACCAAATAGCCTCATGCCTTGCATGGGGTCGGTATGTGTGCCTGCGCCAAATTGCATGTCGGTTTTTTCGTTTTCCAATCGCAGAGAGCTTTGCTTTTTCCACTCGGCGCTCAAATTAAAAATATGCTTCACAGCATCGGGCTGCAGGTATTTTTCGCGAAAACTCTCTATTTCGCTCATAAATTTTAAGTAGCGATTGCTTTTGTCGGGTGGCGGAAACGAAAATTTTAAAAATGCCTTCAAATTCGGGTTCAAGCAAGGATACACATTATGGAGCTGGCGTTGAGCCTCTTCGGGCAAACACTTATACCTATACAACTTATTGTTGTACAAAACTTTGCCAAAACCATCACTATCAAATTCGGCAAAGCAGCTATCGCTCACAGCACTCTGGTACACGGCGTGTACTTCATTCATTATCACCACCAACTCGGGCTGGTACAAAGGCGCCTGAAATTGCACACGCAAACTCATCGACCGATAGCCCTTGCAGTTATTGTAGTTGGTGGCGCATGGCAACCAAACTTCGGTATCGCTCACAAAGCTCTCGTTTACTACAAGCTTTTGCTCCACAAAATACTTTTTCAGTTTATGGCTATAATATCTTTTGAGCAAGGGCAACGACCAGCATTTCTCGTTGGGTGCTGCATGCATGGGCTTTGTGGGCAATGTTAGCCATGTACTATCTGAGGGATATGTACCATCCTTATCGTAAACAAAAAGCTTATTCTCATTGGCCATAGCGGGTAGCAAAGTTTTCAAAAACGCTATGTCGGTTTGTATGGGTTCAATGGCATTGTTTATACATTTATTACTTATGGCCAGTGTTAAATGTGAGCTGCTGTGCTCAAAGGCCAAAACATTAAGTACCAGGTTTAAATACGCTTTCATCCTTGTTTTGTTTTACGGTTAATATTATCGTTTTTTTTATTACTGTTATTGTTATTTTCCATAAATTGCTGCAAATCGCTTTGTTTTATCACCCACAACTGACCATTGGGCTGTGAACCCTTAAGTTTGCCTTCGGATAAATATTTTCGAATTGTTCTTTCGGCCAAGCCTGTTTTTTGACAAACATCACTCACTTTCAAATATAAATCGTCCTGCACCTGCACCGAAGTCAACGAAGGTTCGGCCGCAGGCGATGCTGCCACGCAGGCATTATCGGTGCTCGGTGCATATGCTTTTGGCATAGTAGTAAGCAATTTGTTGTTGTTGTTGTTGTTGTTGTTGTTGTTGTTGTTGGGTGCAGTATGCGGCTCAGTGCTCAATTTGTTGGCAGGGTGGTCCGCCTTTAACGATATCCAAGTTTTGCAAGCTGAAGGCTCGCCAAAGTAATTGCAATACAGTTCAGCCTCGTTCAGTTTTAAATTTACCACAGGCAACAAAGCCTGCTGAAAATCGAGGTACACCTTTGCAAGGCACACTTTGAGCAAATGCAACACATAAGCATTGCAGCGCATTTCGGCATCTACCCCCAAATCCTTTTCGGGCAAAAGCAAATCCTGACGGTGCAATCCGGCATCAAGCATTTTTTCGTGCAGTCGCATCATACAAGCTTTCAGGTGCTTATCCAAAATACTATCTCTGTAATAGGCCAATATATTGCTATTGTCTTCGGCAGCAAAAGTAGCCAGCCATTCGTTGCAATAAGCTATGGTTTCGGTAAACATTAACCTACGGTAATATTTTTCTTTGAGATAGCGGCTTGCCACAAAAGAAATCGAATAAATGCCATTGTCTTTTTCGGCATCTACAATTTGGTCGAGTATGCGTTGCTCGTAGTTGCTACTTGCAGCCATTGCAGGCGCAAGGGGGTCGAGCGAGCCATGCATTATCGATTCGAATAACGGAAAACTGTTATCAGTGTACATAAACAAATTATTAAAACTTTAATATTAGTTGTGTTCAGATACTATAAAAAACAGACAATGTGCTAGTTTTAAAAGATCTGTGCTACAAAGCTACAAATTATATTTCAATTATTTATCCTAAATGATAAAAATGACAAAAATTGTGACAATGTGGGTAAAATGACTGATTTGTGCTTGGTATTTTTTTTAAAATTTGCCATGCAATCAATTACATGGCTCTTTTTTGCCATGCAATCAATTACATGGCAACTACATCGGTTATGCCTACGGCATTTGTTACGCCCAACACGCCACAAGTGCCATAGGCACGACCGTTTTTACTGCGTTGGGTTTTAACCCAATGCAAAAAAGTATTTGTTACGCCCAACCATCCCTCAAGTGCCGTAGGCACGACCGATATTACTGCGTTGGGTTTCAACCCAATGCGATAATTTTGAATTGTTTGTATTCCTTAGCTGTTTTATCTGCCCACGTTTTGTAAATAATATCTGTAAGCGAGGCAAACTGAACGCCTTCTTCCAATCCTCTCGATTTCCATTCATCTGTCAGGTCTTTGCGGATTTCAATGCTTTTGATTCGTTGATTAATCCAGTTATCGGAATAGCCCAGACGTTTGTAATCCATCACGGCTTGCTCTATGGATAATTCGGGATCTTGCATCTGGTCTAAGCGTTCTTTGGCCACTTGCGCAATCCATAGTTTAAATGGTTCTGCTTTGGGCGACGGAATAGACTGAATTAAGCGAAAAAGCTGGTCGGTAGATACAACATCCGATTTATACTTTTTTCCATCAGCAGCAAGTAATTTCAGTTGTCCGATTTTTTCGGACAACTCACTTCCCTCTAATTTTAGCTTCTTTTTCAGGTCGTTCCAGTATTTGCGCGGACGGTCTGTATCTGTTAATACTTCCACCACATCGATAATAGAGAAATACCATTCCTCCGTTTCGTCGTCCCACACAGTGCGGACTTTCTTTTCTTCGAATAATTGAATTTTGTTTTTCATACGAATCAAATGTTTTATGTTTCTTTATTTAAACGCTATCTTTGGTTCACTCACAACACTTAAATCCACTTTTGTGTTGTAGAATATGAATTCTTTTTTTTCAACAGCTTTTTTATTATCATTATTTCAATTGAACTCTCATCCTTCCTGGAAATATGGTTCAGTAAATATTTTGATCTATTACTGGAGATTTTGATTAATATGGGTACATTCTGCGATTTTTTACCCACGTTTTAAATTTCATGGGTACGTTTTGCGATTTTTTACCCACGTTTTAAATGTCATGGGTAATTTATTCCACTTTTAGACTGCTGACATTTGCCAAAAGTTCAAATAATTCATTGTTTAAGAAAAAGATTTCTTTCCCTAACTTAATTTCACTTAGAAATCCGGCATCGCACAAAATCAGTGTACATAAACAAATTATTAAAACTTTAATATTAGTTGTGTTCAGATACTATAAAAAACAGACAATGTGCTAGTTTTAAAAGATCTGTGCTACAAAGCTACAAATTATATTTCAATTATTTATCCTAAATGATAAAAATGACAAAAATTGTGACAATATGGGTAAAATGACTGTTTTGTGCTTGGTGTTTTTTTTTAATTTTGCCATGCAATAAATTACATGGCAACTATATCGGTCATGCCTACGGCATTTGTCATTCCCAACCAACACCCAAGTGCCATAGGCACGACCGATATCGAAGCGTTGGGTTTCAACCCAATGCAAAAAAAGGAATGGTTTTCAACCCAAAGCAATTAATTTATAATCAAATTCGCTCATGTTTTCAATCTACCAATTCCATTTTATATATAACAACTTAAAATAACCTGACATATTTACCTTATAATCCGCTAGTTTATAGAATGAAGCGTCTTTATTCTTTACTCTTTGTTCTTTATTCTTTGTTCTTTATTCTTTGCTCTTTGTTCTTTACTCTTTGTTCTTTACTCTTGCGGTCTATATAATTAGGGTTTTTATCACCAAGTTTATCACCTAATTTATCACCTAGTTTATCACCTAGTTTATCGCCAAAAGAATTTAGCTTTTACTATCTGATTAATAATAGGATATGCTTTAGCCCATAATTTTTCATTCTATAAAACACTCCAACATCCGGTTATATCTGAACCAATTCGTTCAATTTCTTCCACAGTTTCTTCCACAGTTTTTGCGTAACATAATAATACAACCCTAAACATAGCATTCGTATTATAAACCAGGTTGGTCAGTCAGGCAGTTGTTGTTGTTATTTTCAATGCAATAAACAACATTGCTCTTTTTACATGCAATGCAATGCAATCACATTCTAACAACATCGGCCATGCCTACGGCATTTGTTATCCCCAACCAACTTGCAAGTGCCATAGGCACGACCGATTTTACTGCGTTGGGTTTCAATCCAATGCAAAAAAAGCATTTGTTATCACATTGCACACACCAAAGTGCCATAGGCACGACCGATATTACTGCGTTGGGTTTCAACCCAATGCAAAAAAAAGAATGGGTTTCAACCCAATGCAAAAAAAAGCATTTGTTATCACATTGCACACACCAAAGTGCCATAGGCACGACCGATATTACTGCGTTGGGTTTCAACCCAATGCAAAAAAAAGAATGGGTTTCAACCCAATGCGATGACAATGTATTAATGCATTGATTTTCAACACAATGTGTCGAATGATCATGGTTTGAGCATTCTTTTCAATGTGTCCTGCATGGCTTGTTTAAAAGCTTCATCTTTTGCAAGCAGTCGATAAAGATCTAATTCGTTTTTACGATTTTTGGACATTATATCGTCGAAAATCTTATTAAATGCAATTTCCCTGTTTTGTGTATCTGGATTTTTAGCGTATTTATCCTGAAAATCGGGGTGATTACGCATACTATTGGCTAAGCTTACAAACTTAACTCGCTGCTCTTCGGGAGTAAGCTCCCAGCCCTGAAACCAACGTTCGTTAAAACTCTTAATGATTAAATCCAACGGGTCTTTTTCTTCACCGCCTGTATGAGCACTACGTGGATTCGGATTTTGCGGGTCGAGTTCAGTTTCAGATGCATCCAGTTCAATACTTGTATTTAACTTTACACGTTGCAAACCATAGGTCGACAAATCAACTGCATTGAGCAATTCATCCAACTTATCCAAATCAGGATCTTTGATAATTAATTTGGGAATAAGAAATTTCAAAAACCAAAATAATTTCTCCCATTTTACAACTTCGTAGGGCAAAATGGAAGCCATTTGTCCATATATTTTCACAAATTGCTTGGCTTTAATCTTAAAATCCGCTTTTTCATCTTTATCCAGTTCCAAATCGTGGTTAAAACGCTGTGCAGCTGTATCAATTATAGGACTCAACTGTTGTGCATCCACATCCCTGAAAAATTTCTCAACAAAATCTTCTACTTCCGCCCACTCGTAAACACCTACATCATCTAATTTTTCTTTTATTTCATGTAATACATTTACATCGGTTGACCCGTTAAGCGTAGTTGATGTATAAAAATCGTCGAATGCCGTTTTAATATCTTCGGTCGAATTGAAAAAGTCGAGCACAAATAAATCCTCGGTTTTCTTGCCTAATTTGTTGGCCGAACGATTAAGCCGCGACAAAGCCTGAACGGCCAAAACACCTTGCACTTTTTTATACACATACATGGCTGTAAGCTTAGGCTCATCAAACTCAGTAAGGTAT